>MGHI01000025.1 GCA_001793155.1 Candidatus Woesebacteria bacterium RIFCSPLOWO2_01_FULL_39_61 | reverse complement strand
TATTCACCCCCTTTCTGCTTTGAGATAAATATTAGAAATTAGAAATTAGAAATTTCTGTCATTTACCCCTTATTAGACAGGTCAATTTCTCAACCTGTCTGTAAAGAGTAAACAAAACTCAAAAAGAATTGGCACTCATTTGCCCCCTTTCCACCTCGGAGGAGTCAGATGTTACGCTGTGCTACACTCTGCCACCATCCGAGATGTACATCATCTAATGACACAAATCCAGGTTATCCAAAATCGTTTGCAGATCGGTGTAGTTAGCACCGGAGAAATAGTGTCCGGCTCCTGCTGTTGCGATATCGTTGGTTAAATATGTCGCATCAACGTCACCACCGATTCCGACTACAAATATCTCAATTCCTGCCGCTTTGGCTGCATCAGCTGCATTTTTTGCATCAACATCAGGCGGGGGATCGCCGTCCAATGGTCTATTCGGATTTCCGTCTGTGATAATAACCATTTTGTCTGGAGAAGTAACGTCAGCTCTGTCATGTCCGTCTCCTGGGTTTGCTTGCTCGCCTGTTGCCAATTCAATGCCTTCCTTAAGATTTGTAAAATTACTTGAGACAAGCGCATCGATGGCAGCCTTAAGAGTCACAGAATTATCACTCAAGTGGTGATCAAGCGACCCCGTTGTGGAAAAACTTGATTGACCCGCGTGGTTACCCGTCGAACTCAAAGCCAATGTATCAACAAATGATTTGGCTGCTGTTTTTAGGGTAGCTAACTCACCCGAATCGATACTCCCGCTCCTATCAAGAACCAGCATTACGTCCGCGTTGTTACAGGATAGTGGGGGAGTGGGCGATAATGTGGGTGATGGCGATGGAGAAGGCGTAATTGACGGCCTTTCTCCTGTACAGGAAAAGTCATCGTTGTGTCTTGACTGTTCGGCGTAAAACTTAAAATCAACAATCAGATTATCAGTCTGTGTTTGATTATCAAGTTTTGATCCGTCGCAGGTAAATCCGCTGCCTCTTTCTGCCGGGGCTCCGTCGTCCTGTGCGAGAGGTGTTTCACCGATTTCACCGAAACAGAAATATTTAGCTATATAGAAAGTTCTTGGCCCGATTGGCGCAAAAGAGCTTCCGGCATCTCCCTTGAGCCACTTATCCTGACCTCCGAAGACTGTTTCAGCTGTGCCTCTGTGAAGTACTCCTTCCGCTTCGTCTGTCTCGAAAACGTTATCTCCGTCATCAACCCAGAAGACAAAATTCAGGTTTTTTGCCAATTCTCCTAAACCCGCGCCGGGGTCTTCACAAAGTCCCTGTTCATCTTTCTGTTCAGGATTCGTGCAAGTAACATCGTCATTTGCAGTAAGTACTGCATCGCCGCAGAGCCAAGCAGGATTTTCGATATCAAAGCTGATTGTATCTTCTTCCCAGTCTCCGGGTTTCAAATCGTGAAGGTCAAAAAACAACTCTCCATCGAGATCCTTTGATTTCCAGGAACATGAACATACGTCATTCCCGTTAAAATTATCGTGCTCATTATTACCAATCCAACGTCCGTCCACACACGCTCGGCCATTGTAGTAGCAGGTATTATCAATTTTAAGATCTAACGATCCTGCTTGGAGAATATTACCGGTAGAAGTCTCTGTATCGGAGAAAAAGGCTTGAGTAATACCGAAAACAACAGCGCCAACAATACCTAAAGATAAAATTACGGTTAAAATTCTTCGCATCTTTAATTCTCACCTCCTTCCCGAATTGTTTTTAAATTTTCAAAAACATAAAAACAAAAAAACCGGACACTAATCGGTCCGGCTAAAGACAACTAAATAAAAATTAAAACAATTTGGACAACAAAATAACATTTTGTGATACTTTCTCCGTACTTATTTAAGTCACGGAATTATGGGGCAGCTAGATCGAGGCGTATGCACTGTTATAATCCACAGACTAACGCATCGATACTATAACTATAAACGCTACATATGGGCTGTCAACTGTGTCTTTTTATATACATCTAGTACACAGTAGTGAAAATCTCTACAACATAATATTTCGGTTATGGCGGTTTTCAATCTTTCAAAAACCCCTGTTTTCTGTGAGCATGCGAGATGCTATTGTAAAAAGACGGTTCCTAAATTAATATTTTAAATATGGATTCTAACCCCACAACAACTACCCCTGTCGCTAGTAAATATAAAGTACTTATCGTTGAAGACGACGTAGTTCTTTTGAAAATGTATGAGAAGAGATTGCTTGCTGACGGATATCAAATTCTGACCGCCGCCGACGGCCAGGAAGCCTTGGATATTTTTAATAAGGAAAAGTTGGATTTAATACTGACCGACATTATGATGCCAAAAGTTTCGGGGATAGAATTAATCGAAAAAGTAAGAACTGCAAAAAAAGGTAAAACTATTCCGATTATTGCTTGGTCAAACCTGTCCTTTGAAGAGGAAAAACAGCAAGCGCTAAGTCTCGGAGTGAACGAATATTTGGTAAAAGGAACACTTACACTGGAGCAGGTTTCGGAGACAGTTAAAAAATACCTTAAGTAGTTTTTTAGTAATTAACACCGTAATTCTTATCTCTGTATTTTTCGTACCAGATAAACTTTCTGGCAGCACCCCTATCTATTTTTTGAATCTCTACAATTACCTTGTCTCTGATTTGAAGAGAAGTAACTTCGGGTTTGCCTCTTTTTTCTAACCATCCGCTGACCCTATCACTTAACGCCTTGGCACTCTCTTGCGAAAGACCTGCCGCTGCAACAACTTTAATTATCTTTTCTGGATTGTAATTTTCTTTGTTTAAGTTTCTTTTAATAACTTTAAGCTCCATGATTTCATATGAATTTTAAACCTAACTATGGCACTTAGTAAAGTAGTTTGTATAATATTCGTAAATAATTAAACTTATATGTATTCAACTATTGATTACTTAAGCGACGAGCACTGGTTGGTGGATAGGGCTTACGTACTATATAAGATCCTTCGCCCCAAAACTAAACTGTTTCTTCTTAAACTGCGTTTGTTAATTTACTCGGTAGAGTATAAAAAATATTTAAAAAGAGTAATAAAAAATCTCCCTTACGGTCTAACTATTATCTATTTAGGCTTACTTTCTATATCACTTCTGGCAATTTTAAATGAAAAATCCGAAGGAATGAGGGTCATAACCTTAACTTCGGGTTCAATGGAACCGGTGATTCCCGTACCCAGTCTGGTTTTGACGAAGCCTGTAGAGAGCTACAAAAAAGGCGACATAATCACATATCAAGAGATAAGCCCAACAACCGGAATCACCTTTAATCATACAATAACCCATAGAATTATCGAAGAAAAAAAGATCGATGAGCAACCCATATTTATTACCAAAGGAGACGCAAATAATGTTCCGGATCCTCAAAACGTAACCAAAGAAGCTATAAAGGGTAAAGTTATTTTAATACTGCCTTATTTGGGGTATTTTCCGCTTTTACTAAAAACTCTCCCCGGATTTTTACTGCTTATCGCAATGCCTTCTTACTTTCTTATCAAAAACGAATTGAAGTACCTGGCAAAAGAATTCGATTACTATGATTTCGAGAAAGCCGTGCCATAGCATGGCACGGATGAATCGACAATGTATTCATTGGTTATTTATTCAGAGCCAAAGTTTTCCTTACAATGCGCAAGCAGTGCCAAGCTTTGCTTAAGGCAAAAGCCCTGACCTCTTAGGCTAGGGAAATTTTACTGGGAGGATTGAGTCGGGGTATCTTCTACCTTCAGAGTTTTGAGGTCTATCTCGCAATTCACCTCTTCTTTGGGACTAGTTACGCTGGTTAGGTCGACATATTTACAAATTAAACTGGCAGCGTCGGCCGATAAACCCACTATTTCATAGGCTTTTTCGCCAGTGGTTTGGCTGCTCAGAGTTATGTTTGTCTCTTTCCCGACATTTGTATTGTATGAGTAAATGTTTACCGGCGAATCTAAATTTGCAGTATTTAAGTAAAAAATGGATTTGCTGTCAGGACTCCATGTGCAGTTTTTATAATTTTCTCCGATTTTAATTACATTTTCCCCTTTTATAGTTGAATAATAAAGAGCTGGTGCCGGCGCAGGAGGCCAAGCTTCGAAACACATAAGTGCGTTATCGGGGGAGACAAGAACTTTGGCGAAGCCGGTAATACTGGTTGTTTTATAATCCGCTTTATCAACCAGAATTTTTACTTCCGAATTAGGAACAGCAAGCACCACAGAGCCGTTTTTAATCTGGATCTGATCCGGACTGAAAGTGGGAGTCGGAATCGTAGTTGGGGATTGGCTGATGTTGACGTCGGGTGTCCCAGTTTCCTCCTTTTTTAATTTTTGGTTTTCAAGATAAAGGTAAGTCACACCACCCCAGACGAAAATGGCGATAATCAAGCCGAGTAAAGCAAAAAACCCGAATTTAGATTGTCGTCCGCCCGTTGTAACGGCCACGGGACTTGGGGGCTCGGTTTCAGTTGGTTGACCGTGCACCGGTGGATTAACCGCAGCCACATCTTCGTTGGATTGGGGAACTTCGGTTTTTATTTCCACTGGAGCAGTAGACGGAATTTCCGGAGTAGTCTCCGACTCTTTCATCTGAGGAGAAGGAGGTGAATCGATTCCCTGATTTAGTGCCGAAGGAAAAACAGGATCAGGACTCATCGCCGGAGATGTTGTCGGCTTAGAAACATCTTCCGAAGTGAGAGGAGAATTTGAACTTCCAGCACTGCTATTTTCATTACTATCATTGGGCATATATTCATAATTGCACAGTTGGGTATCTCTTTTCAAGAAGAGTAGTTTCGCACTTGTTTTTTAATCACCTCGGATGGTAGCCCGGAGGGATTCCTCCAAGGTGGAGGCAATTTGAAATACCTTCACCATCCGAGGAGTACTTCGCACACCTCGGAGGTGGTTTTAACTTAAGTGCGAAACTTGTAAAGAAGAAAGTCTCATTGTCCTTTCAGCAAAGACTATTTGAATTATATATAATTAAAATATTCTTTAAACTGAAATTTTACATGGAAAATTTGCATAAGTTCCTAGTTGCCAATAAAGTAAAAAACATTTTAGCCGTCTTTGCTCACCCCGACGATGAAAGTTTTGTATCCGGGGGTCTTTTCCAGGAATTACAGAAATTAAATATTCAAGCGAACTTAATCTGTCTGACTAAAGGAGGACGGGGTTTAAATCCACACAGACGAGGTAATCTAAAGGAGATTAGGACTGGGGAGCTGGAGAAAGCGGTGAAAATCTTGGGCATCGATAATTGTCAGCTTTGGGATTTTCCGGACGCTGATTTAAAATCGACTAAAGATAAATGGCTTACAGTACTTAAAAATGAGGTCGAAAAGATTAAACCAGATTTAATACTGACTTTTGACCCGAGCGGAATTACCGGACATCCCGACCATATAGTTTCCTGCATAGAAACCCTGGACGCCGTCAAAAAACTGAAAAATCCGCCAATCGTCATCTGGAGGGTTCCCGATGAACAGGAAAAGTTATACTTCAAAAATAACAAGGCCTTGATGTTTGCATGTGTGCCGAATTTAGTTTTAAATTACGGTTTGACTGAATCTCTTAATAAAATTAAAGCTATTTTTTCACACGCCTCGCAAATGAAAAGTCTCCGGTTTAAATTACAAATTTTGGAGTGGTTTTTATTTGATCACAAGGAATTTTATTATAAGGTTAATTTAAATCAAAAATATAAGTATAAGTTTGTCTACTATCGAATTGATAAAGATTCTTAAAACCTTTATTCTTTAGAACCTAAGTGCAAAAGATAACCATAAAAACTTCAAAAGAGAAAGAGGTAATTGATATCACCAGAATATTAAACGACCTTTTAATTAAGAACTTTTATGACAAGGGGGTCGTATTTTTATTCTGCACCCACACCACATGCGCTTTAACGACCGCCGATCTTGATGAAGGGACGGATATCGATATGATCGATGCCTACACAATTATGGTTCCCAAGTTAAATTACAGACACCCCCACGATCCGGCTCAGGCTCCGGATCATATTATAAGTTCTTTGATCGGCTCCTCTTTGACAATTCCCGTCCAATCTGCAAGTATGGTATTAGGATCCTGGCAGAAAGTTGTTCTAATAGAGTTTGCAGGGCCTAAAGAAAGACATATTACAGTTACCTTTATTTCAGAAAAAAAAGAATGAAAGGCTTACAAGTATTTTTCTTCCTTTATGTTGTAGTGGTAGCGCTGCTTTATGCATTAGGCAGAAGAACCGGGCCTCCATTTTTACTACCAGGAGATATTTATATATCAAAAGGATCCAGAATTTATATACCTTTGGGAGCATCATTGATTGTAACAGTGCTTCTTTTTCTTGTTCTTTACGCTTTAATCCCGAGATAACTTAATAGCTTGAAATTTATTTATCAGTAAGTATTATATTAAAGACATGGCTTTTGAATTACCAAAACTTCCCTATAAGTACAATGCTCTTGAACCTTACATCGACGAGCAAACCATGACAATACATCATACAAAGCATCACCAGGCGTATATTGATAATTTAAATAAAGCACTCGAAGCATATCCTGAGTATTACGATAAGGCAATCGAAGAGATCCTTATGAAAAGCGACTCGCTTCCTTCGGATATCAAACAGGCAGTTATCAATCACGGTGGAGGTCACTACAACCATTCCTTTTTTTGGAAAATAATGCTTCCAGCCCAGAGGACTTTAGGCCCTGCGGGACATCTCAAGGAGGCTCTGGAAAAAAACTTCGGAAGCGTTGATAAATTTAAAGAAGAATTCACTGCCAAGGCAATGAGTGTATTCGGAAGCGGCTGGGCTTTTTTAATCTGCACTCCCGACCAAAAATTAAGCCTTAAAAGGCATTCTTTTCAAAATTCGCCAATAATGAAAGGCAATTCACCGATTTTGGGAATTGACGTCTGGGAACACGCTTACTACCTTAAGTATCAAAATAGACGGGCTGAATACATACAGGCGTGGTGGAATATTGTCAATTGGAAGCAAGTAGAAGCTAATTTTAATAACGCCACAGTTAGATAAGCGGTGCTATCTAACGTGGTCCCGTGAGATGCACAAAGTGCTATCTCACTGGGAGTGGAATGTAGTTAACTGGGAAGAGGCAGAAAAGAACTTTTTTACAGCTTCTAAAAGGTAAATCTTGTTTTTATTTTAATTAATTGTATGATACTATAATCGACATGGCTGCTAAAGCTAAAAAAGGAGCAAGAAAGACAAAGAGCGTCAAAAAAAATAAAGAGCGTCAAAAAAAATAAAGTTTTGTCCGTTGTAAAGTCGCAAACGGCTGTTTCCGGTGTTTCCAGGGTCTTCAAGTCAAGAAAACGTACAAGAACTCTTGCATCAATTCTAGCTCTGGCAGTTCTCGTAGGTTTAATATATTTCGGAAGAAGTTATATTGTCGCTGCATTTGTCAACGGAAGGCCTATATTAAGGCTATCTTTGGTAAAAGAGCTCGAAAGAAAACAGGGCAAAACAACACTTGACTCCTTGGTCCAAAAGGAGCTTATTACTCAGGAAGCACAAAAGAAAAATATAACCATAACAAACGAAGATGTTCAAAAAGAGATTGATAAGATTACCAAAGCAGTTGAAGCTCAAGGAGTAACCCTCGACGCCGCACTTTCCTATCAAGGACAGACCCGTACAGATTTGGAAGAAAATATTAGAATTCAAAAAACATTGGAAATATTATTAGCCGATAAGCTAAGTGTTTCTGAGGGTGACGTCAAAAAATATTTTGAGGACAATAAAGCAGTTTACGGAACCAATCCCGATTATGAACAGTTAAAGGATTCCATATCCGATCAACTTAAACAGGAGAAACTGTCAGGAGAATTTCAAGCCTGGATGGATAGTTTGAAGAAAGACTCCAAAATTATCTACTTCGTATCATATTAAGCGCTTTTAGTTTTTAATTCTTCGTTCTACACTTAGATTTATGTTTGATACTCATTGCCATCTTAACTTTGAGGCTTTTAAAAGTACTTTCGAGGACGTAATTAGCCGGGCGAGGCACGAGGGAGTATCTAAGATGTTAATTCCGGGCACGGATTTAGAAACATCCAAAAGGGCATTTGACATAGCCGAAACTCATCAGAATATTTACGCGTCGGTTGGTATTCATCCTACAAAAGATTTAGGGAAATTAAACTTGGATTCGGTGATGTTCAAGCTAGAAGAGCTGGCCCACTCTGACAAAGTAGTCGCAATCGGCGAGGTAGGCCTTGATTACTATTGGTTCAGATCATCACCCGATGTTCAAAAAGTTTTTTTTAAATCTCAAATCAAATTGGCCTTGAAGCTGGGAAAGTCTCTTATTATTCACAACAGGCACGCAGGAGAAGACGTGATAAGCTCTTTGCAAAATGTCTGGCATAAAGCCTTAGGAAAAAGAAGTGTTTTTCACTGCTGCGAGGTTGACTCAAATATGCTTTTATTCGCCAAAAATAACGGTATTTTTATCGGTGTCGATGGAGACGTTACTTACGACAAAGCTAAGCAAAAATTTATTAAGGAGGTTCCTCTGGAACAAATAGTTATTGAAACCGATTCACCTTATATATTACCCGAACCATACCGCAGCCAATCTTCTCTTCCAAAAGGAGACTCCAAAGACCAAATGCTTAACGAGCCTAAAAATGTAAAGCTTATAATAGAAGCGGTCGCAAAGCTAAAAAAAGTTACGCCTAAAGAGCTGGAAAAAATTACCACTGATAATGGAAAAACCCTTTTTGGTCTAAATTAAGCAAAAACAATTTTGGGGTATTCTTAACGAGTTGGCACAATGAATAGTGTGTTTTCTAGGTAAAATCGGGGATTTTTAAACATTTCAGGGTGGGAAAATCTGTAACAA
>MGHI01000024.1 GCA_001793155.1 Candidatus Woesebacteria bacterium RIFCSPLOWO2_01_FULL_39_61 | reverse complement strand
CCCTAACAGGAGGTCGTTTTCTTTGCAATGGCTTCGTTTTTACCTGTACTGAAGAAATACTCTGATGTAAACTAATTCGCTGATACTTTAAGACAAAATAGCAAACTATGGGGTATAATGCTTGATTGTGAGGGCTTTTAATATCGCTTCCCTGACGTTTTTACCGCTAAACCAACCTTTAAAATAGACAAGCGTAGGCTTACTTCTATTCCACTCATGCAGATAGTGTTTATTAATTTGTCCGCCTTTTTTTAAAAATTTGTTTACAAGTTGATCGACTGTAGGTTGTCTGTTAATGACTCATTGTAGCATAAATTCTGCCGCTGTGGTGAAGGAATTCGGAGGTGTTTAACACTTATTCCCTGTATATTACCCCCAGATCAGATGAAAAATGACTCGTCGGATTATCGTAGCTAAGTATATAAGGAGGGTTGGGAACTGCTTTGAAGGTTAATGTAAGAGTATGGGTTTCCCCGGGATTTAAAACTGCCTCATCTGAGGCTGTTGGTTTTGTAACTACTGTCTCAGCGTGCAGCGTAAATTCCTTGGCATTAACTCCGAGAGCCGAGCTGTAACCGTTTTTTAATACTACCTCCGCATTAATATAATTATTCAGTTCCCAGGCCGATATAAGGTTCGCGGTAAATTCCCCGCCCAAATCAACACTTCCTAACGAACTTATTTTCAACGCCTTTTTTTGATTAAGAGTTTGGCCGGAAACCGGTGTGGGTGTTAATTTTGAATCCCCTGAATCCGAAGTCGAAGTGATTTTAAAACGATCACCAGGAATCGGCGATGATTCCAGGGTAAATTCCCTTGGTTTTTCATTGGGCAAGCCGGCGTCGGGATTGGATTTAAGCAAGCTAACGAAGATCAAACCGATAACGCCGATTATTGTTACGAATAAGATAAAGATAAGTAGGGCAAATCCGTTATTATTTTTAGTCATCCTTTACAAATTAATTTTACTGAATTTTTTCTGCAATTCCGGATAATAAATCACTGCGGTTTTTGCCAAAGAAGTAGTTTCTTTGTCTGCGATACCCATGTCTATCTCTTCCAGTTTATCTCCCGTCCATTTCTCCAATCCTCCCCCGGCTTCCTGAAAAAGATAATTGGTTATTGCCCGTTCCAACCTTTGTTTCAGATCAGGGTCGGTACGTTCGCTTAATCCGTACGCAGATAGTGATTTAGGATGAAGTGTTTGTCCAACCGACCAGATTTCTATACTTTTCTGCGGCCAGCCGGCTGGTTCGCTGGCAAAATGCTGGGTCCAAAGATTAAAATTTCCCTTGACCTTTTCGAGGGCTTGGTAAATTTTTTCATCTTCGGGGGTTTGACTGACTACCTCCCAGGCAATCTGCGGCCGTACATCTATCTCCAAATCAGGGGCAGCGGCATCCATGAATATTAATTATGACACAACCCTTTTAACTCTGCCGACCTTACCATCGGTTAACATAACCTTAAGGCCGTGGGGATGGGAGAAACTGTGAGTCAGAATCCGATCGACCACACCAGTTGATTCAACTCCCGTTTTCTGATTATGCTTTTCGATAATGACTACAGTTAATCCCGGTGCCAATTGATTCCTGGTTGGAAATGAACTACCCATGAATGGATTATACGGCATTCTTAAATTTGAATTCACGCAGATACCTGTATTGGATAATAAAGGGCTGCGTTTGGTTTTTCACCATTTCCAAATCTCTTATTATATTTTCTACTTCATTAGAATGAACATACCAGGGCGGTACTAAAGTTAAGTGAATATTATCTTCTTCAATCCAGCGAACGGCTAGCCTTTTGTGCAAAGCTTGCCAGTTTGTTATTTCTTTCTTTAATTTTTGGGAAATTTTTATCCCTACAAATACTCTCAACATAACTGGAAAAAGTATATTCGGCAAGATCTTTAGGGTCAAATTCCCTGTATAATATTCTCTATGTTCAAAGATGAGGCGGAAATTAGCGTTCAGGGGGGACGCGGTGGCGCGGGAATAGTTTCCTTCGGAAAAAAGATGGGGTCGGGCCCCGACGGAGGAAACGGAGGCCACGGCGGCGGCGTTTATTTAGTCGCAGTTAACGATATTACCCTTCTTACCCAATTCTCAACCCAAACCGTATTTGAAGCAGAAGCTGGTGCAGTCGGTGGCAGGAACCGCAAGACCGGAAAAGACGGCGGGGATTTAGTAATTATGCTTCCTGTGGGAACTACTGTTATTGACAAGAAAACCAAAGAGATTCTTTTCGAGATGAAGCGCATCGATCAAAGAGAGCTTATATGTAAAGGTGGTAAAGGCGGACGCGGAAACTATGAATTCAGGAGTCCCCGTAGAACCACTCCCGAATTTGCCCAAAAAGGTCTTCCTGGTGAGAAAAAAAATTTAATACTTAACCTGAAACTTATCGCTGATTTTGGCCTGATCGGTCTTCCCAACGCCGGTAAAAGCAGTCTTTTGAATGAACTGACAAACGCCAAAAGCAAGGTCGCCCACTACCCCTTTACAACCCTTATCCCAAACCTTGGAGTATTTAATGGCAAGGTTATCGCCGATATTCCGGGACTTATCGAAGGAGCTTCAGAAGGGCGAGGTTTGGGAGTATCATTCCTGAAACACATTGAAAAAGTCTCAATACTTCTACATTGCATTTCTTCGGAAACCACCGATCCTCAAGCTGACTATAAGATAATTCGGAAAGAGTTGGGACATTACAACAAAGAGTTACTCAAAAAGCCGGAGATAATTCTTATAACAAAGTCGGATTTGACCGATCAAAAGACCATCGAAAAGGTTATGAAAAAGCTCAAAAACAAAGCCAAAAATGTTCTTCCTGTATCCGTTTATGATTGGGAAAGTATAGAACATTTAAAAACTATTATTATTCGTTTTTTCCGGTCTTAACACGCACATTTAATCTCATTTTGGGCAAACTATATTATTCATTTTCCAAAAAATCTATTTTTTATATCATGATTACGACCGCTTTTTCGTCCCTCATGAAAAAGGATTAGAAGTCGCATAATTGCCTGTCAACCGGCAAAAGAGTCAATGACAGTTTGGTACGTTTTCGTCCGGCACCATCGATAGCCATCCGCTTTGAGAAGGATTTGCGCTATTTAATGTGTAATTGGGGGCGTAGTAGACAATACTGTAGTTGGGTATTATAGTTACTGACGGATTTATTGTAAGATTCTCACCGCTTCCTATATTTGAAGTGAAAAAAAAATTTCCTCCGGAGTCGGTAGTCAATTCTTTATACAAGCTGTAATCAGGTAATCTGACAATTTTAACTTGTACTCCCGATAAATAGCCTTCGTTAGGGTCCCAAACTTTATTGCAGTTAACGTCCTTAAAAACTTTTCCGCCGAATGTCACACTAATTCCCTGCGGAACAGTAACAGACGCTGAACACACTCCGGTAATAGACCCGTCTGATAATTTCAACTGCAGTCTTATAGTGTAGTTACCGGGAGATGAATACTGATGGGTTATAGATCCATTTTGTACGGACATATCAGTATCCCAACTTCCATTATTATCAAAGTCCCACTGCGCCCCGGACATATATTTATTTCCTCCGTTATAAAGCCCATAAACGAATTTGATCGACATACTACTTTCCTCATCGGCATAAGTAACTATTTTGCAATAGGCGGTTGATTGGCTGGTGGGTTTAGGGGTCGGAGTTACGGTTTTGGTTGGCATGGGAGTGTTTGAAGGTTTTGTAAGGGTCGGAGCATTACTTGGTTCAATTTGATCTTCTAACGGTGTTTCGGTTATAGCCGCACTTTGTTGGGTAGTATTCTCCCTCCTCTTGGATAGACTTAAATATAAACCCCCTCCCACAAGTACAACTAAAAAGATTATTAAAGGTATAAAAAGATGAATTACTCCCTTTTGCATTAAATTAATATTTAATTACACTGCTCTTCCCAGGCTCGCAAACATTTCTGTTTTTGATCACACCACGAATATCCTGCTGAGGACATACAACCGTGTTCGTCTCTGTCTTCCCCAACCAGCTGATTAGTCTGGATTATGATTCTCAGGGAAACATATACAGCGAATAAGGTGGACGCAGCAATCATTATAACAACTGCTAAATATGTTCTCCTATTCATTACCCTTTACCCCGATTCCGTAGAGAGCCCCACCCCGCGCGGTATTTCATTTTCCCTCATTTTATTAATTCATAATAGCAAATTTAAGGATCAAAAAAACAGCGGGCCAAATTTGCACAGTCCCTACTTGTGGCGAGTGTAGTCGAACCGGCGAGCGAAATAAATCGTTTATTTTTGATTTATCAACTTCAGTTACACTTCAAAGCGGTAAGACATTGAGTCTTTTGTTCACCGGTTAGGGAATTACAGGGGCTGCATAAGTTCTGGTTTCCCTGTGTGGAATCCCCCGCTGACGAAGTTGGCACTACAAAACTCGTGAACGTGACGTCGCTTGGTGGATTAAAGACAGACTCCTCCTGAAGCCATGCGTCGCAGTTGTAATCTATGGTCTTATTTAAATCCAACCCCTGTTGGGTTGAAGCTTCGGTAGTGCTTGTGGCTGATGTGTCAATTTCCATTTTTAAACCGGTTGAACTTCCGTCCATCCAGACGTAGCTGGCCTTTCCGTCAAAAATAGAATGACCGACCGAAGTCTTACCCTCGGCTGTCGTACTAAAATCACCACGTACTTTTCCGTTTGCGATATACGAAGTCCCCTCAATCTCCACGTCATTTGAAACGTCTTTAAAAGTACATTTTTGTGAAATTCCCGCGGCCAGTAAATCTTTAAGTGACCTTTGACTAACTTGGGAAGGCTCCTGAATATTATTAATATCGGTTCCTGTTGTGGTAACTGGTACGGTTTTGGAGTTGTTACTTGTGGACATTACATATACACCCCCACCGATAAGAAGTAGAGCAATTATGATAATAGTTATAAGAACTTTTTTATTCACAGATTAGATGTATTCTACATAAAATCGTCCGAATATCAACCATTAAATTTATAAGTATGATTAAAATTTAAAGGGTCAAATTTTAAAGACAATTCAGAAAGCTTATCTAATTTTCGCTAAAGTTAATAATTGTTTTTCTGACTGTTTCTAATTAGAATCTTCTAAAACAATTACAAACTAACGCTCTTTGTTTTTTGTTTTTATATCGCTCGTTTACATTGGGGAAAATTATTGTGGTATATAAAATGCCACCAATAATAATAAAAATTCTTTGACGTTAAAGAAAGGAGGTAAACCTTGCACGGCTCGGATCAGACTAAAGATGCAGAGGCAGAAAACATTCTTGGAGTATTAGCTTTGTATAAATTGGGAAGAATAAAGAGAGGAGATATTGGACAGGAAAACCAAGCTGTATTGGATTTCTACCTCGGATTACTGGATGAGGATCCGAAATTTGCCGTCAGGGTCCGTGCCAGGATGAGTGAGCTAAATAGTAACGGTAGAAAAATTCCACTATTTGCTCCTGAGGTAATAGCTAGGATGAAGAAGAAAAAAAAGAGAAAGGCCAAGCGCGAGTATGCTTTTCAACTGGCTTTATGGCCTCTTAAACTTTCCAAAGTTGACCGTAATCTAGGACGTGATAAGGTCACAGATCCTGAACGAGAAATTTTTAAGACAGGAAAAAAATTGGATAGCCGGTCATTTCGGGTAAGACGCTCGACTTATTCAGAAGATATTCGCAGAAAAAATTTAGAGTTAAGAGAAATGATTGGACTACCAATCGCAAGAGGGAAAAATCCTCACGTCAATGATCCAAGATATAAATTTTTGGTTAAACGAATTTACACACTTGATGTTTTCGGAATATTCAGCGAATTTGACAGAGTAATCATCGATATTCCGGAAGATTTGAATTTAAAAATCAAAAAGATCAGAAAGTTTATTGACGATATCCTGCATGCCAACTTAAGTATGCGACAATTTTATAAGCGATTTAACGAATTTTCTGAAGTTTATCAGAAGTTGGAATAGCCCCAAACGACAATTTTTATATAAAAAGCCTGAAGATTTACGCAAGCGTTTAGGTAAATGCGATATGGTTTTGAACATGTATTTTGCATCGTGTTTAACACAACCCTTACCTAACTTGTCTACTTCAGGCTTTATTTTTTTAATTAAAATCTCATGAATTTTTGGCCAATTCGTTTCATCCGCCCAGCAACCGGGACAACATGAGCACATTGGCCAACTCCACATTCTAATTTCTTCTGTTCGATTGGTTATTTCTTTTTGGCAGATATCACAAAAAGTCCTTAAAGACATGAAGTAAAGTGGCAGTAGCACAACTTATCAGTCAGAAAAAGATTTGCAAAGAAAACAAAAGCTGTCAAACGGGATCAAATTGGTGAAACTTCTGAATATTTTATTCTATGTATGATGTATCATTACATGTAACATAAAGTTTGGACAAGAAATTATAGTTTTATTCCCTTTTTCTTATATTCAGAATGCTAAATTCCAAAAACTCGTGGTCAAATTTGTGAGTCTTTCAATTCTTCGAGTTCTTTTTCAGAAAGAAGCCGAAGGTGCACGTTTGTAGCAATTTTGAGATAAAAAACCGCTAGCTTTCCTACTGTGTGGAAGCAGTAATTAAAAATATTTTCAAAATTATCTTTAGCTTCTAATTTCTTGTTCCCAATAATAAACTGGGAATAGTAAAAGATTCCAAACCTTCCGAATTTACTTTTAAAAACCTTATCCAGGTCATGATAAAAACTAATTTCCATATACTATATACATTATACCGAATACTTATATCATGGGGCTTGCCATTCCGTAATTTTAATGAAGGAAGGTCAAATTTGCACAGTCCTGCGCGAACTTGTCTTAAGCAGAATCGAAGGAGTCGAAGGAGAGAAAAATCCAGGTATGTCTACCTAGTGCATTCCTGGAATGATTTAAAAACTTTTTATCAAATTCTTTTAATTTATTTCCTATAATTTCTATTGATCTGTTTAAATCTGCCCCGGCACCCTTCAAAGTTCTCAAGACTTTTAGCCAAAATTCAACCTCAGCTTTAGTGACCTTTCTCTCTCTAAGCTTCATCATTTCGCAATACCCTCCACAATTTCAATTTCCTCCGGCGTGAGGCCGTAGAGTTTATAAACTAATTGGTCGATTTGTTTTTCGCATTGAAACATTATTTTATTAAGTTTCATACTTTTCTTTTTCTTCCAGCCCTCTTTACAATTCGTCCAGAAGAAGACATGACACCCACTCCACTACCTTGCGCAATTTTTAATGCTTCTTGAA
>MGHI01000023.1 GCA_001793155.1 Candidatus Woesebacteria bacterium RIFCSPLOWO2_01_FULL_39_61 | reverse complement strand
TACCGACCGCATGAGTCTCTTGATTATCTGACGCCTTTAGAATATGCTCAACAGAACTTTTACAAAGTGTTACCGATGTGGTCAGCCAGGACACATAGTTGACAAAGAACTTGAGCATGTTAAAATAAGTTGTTTTCGCTCAGATACCCTCTTGATTAATGAGCAAGAGATCTTCCCAATTTTTTGTTTGATCCTTTTCGATTTCAATAAATGGTATTAAAGAAAAGCACTAAAAAAGTCTCCCGAAAAAAATCGGTAAAAAAGACTGTTGTAAAAGTTAAGGCCCCGGAGCTTAAAATCCCAGAGCCGGAAAGCCCTCAAGTTGAGAGTAAGATTTCTGTTGAGCCGGTACAAGCCTTGACTGCTTCTTTTGTAACACCTTCTGTAACCCCCCAGCCGGAGTCTGTAAACAACTCACGCTTAGTGGTTGATGAACGCGTTCTTCCGGATTCCAATCTCCCCACAGAATACGTCGAGGGAATTTTAGATATTGCCAACGAGGGATCCGGACTTCTTCGCCCCGCTTTTGCCCAGTCCGATAAAGATGTTTACATATCAGCCAGCCAAATACGAAGGTTTAACCTGCGAGTGGGAGATAAGATTGGCGGACAAGCCCGACGTCCCAAAGAAAACGAACGCTATTGGGGACTTTTGAAAGTGGAATTGGTCAATGGAGACCCCGTTGAAGAATTAAAAGACCGACCGGATTATGATAATTTGGTGGTGATTTACCCTGACGCCCAAATTAAACTGGCAACCGGGAAAGAACCACTGACAACCAGGGTAATTGATTTAATTGCCCCGATTGGATTTGGTCAAAGAGGTTTGGTAGTTTCACCTCCTAAAGCCGGAAAAACCTGGCTGATAAAAGATATTATCGCCGGTATCGCCAAGAACTATTCTGAGGCTCCTTCGCACAAGTCGCCGACGCACCATAGCTATGGCGACGGAGCGTCTACGGAAACCCAAGGACCAAAGGGGGCTGTGCCCCTCGAAGCTTCGAAGAAGCGAAGTGGGGTACATCTCATGGCGGTACTTATTGGAGAGCGTCCAGAAGAGGTTACCGACATTTCCCGTCATATGAAGGGAGTTACCGAAGGGCATGGTGAAGTTGCCGCAAGTAATTTTGACGAAGCTCCTTATGATCAAACCAGAGTCGGAGAATTAGCTCTTGAGAGGGCAAAAAGGTTAGTCGAAAAAGGCAAAAACGTTGTATTACTTCTTGATTCGATAACCAGAATGGCACGGGCATACAACTTAGCTTTACCGACCTCAGGAAGGACATTAACCGGAGGATTTGATCCAGTTGCGCTTTTTCCGGCCAAAAAGTTTTTTGGCGCGGCCAGAAAGATTGAAAATGCAGGATCCTTAACAATCATAGGTACATGTTTGGTTGATACGGGAAGTAGAATGGATGATTTAATTTATGAGGAGTTTAAAGGTACCGGCAATATGGAATTGCATTTGGTAAGAAAGTTAGCAGAGAGAAGGGTATTCCCGGCAATAGACGTAAGCCGTTCCGGTACAAGACAGGAAGAGTTATTGTATGCTAAGGATACTATTCAAAAGATAGTCACTTTGAGAAGAGGATTAGAAACCTTTTCGGACGACGAAAGAACGGAGACTCTCCTTGAGAGACTTAAAAAGACCGAGACCAATGAGGAGTTTTTGGATAATTTGAAGACAGTATGACTTCCCGGTGCTATTGAGCACTTTTTAATCTCACCGCAATAATTTGACCACTCCTAGCATATATGGTATCTTCTTTAGTGCTAAGAGCTTCTTATGACGGACCAAAGCGGTGAACCAAGTGCAGGTTTTCGCACCAAACGCCTAACAAAAAAAATCTTCTTAGGTGTCCTCTTTGGTCTTTATGAATTTAAGTTTTTTTTGAAAATTCTTTATCGCTATCTTTTCAAAAATCTTCACATTTCCTTTATTAAGTTTGAAACTATTAAGGGAATTTTTGTGGCAATTTTATATAGACAGAGGGGTAAGAATGCCAAGCGTTTTATGCATTCGGGCATGGCGGCTTTAACCGCTTTCGGTATGATGATAGCCCCGATTGTTGCCCAGGAGTTTCCGGGGGACTCGGTTGATCCTTGGAACACACCTTCGCCTTCGTCGGTATTGTCAGCTTCGACTGAGGATCCCGAAACGACTACTTTAATTTCGGATAAAGTCAGAGACAAGGCAATTGAATATAAAGTACTGCCCGGAGATACTGTCGGAATAATTGCAGATAAGTTTGGAGTTTCTACGGATACAATTCTCTGGCAGAATAATCTTGACGCAAAAAGCAGTATTAAGCCGGGGCAAACTCTGGAAATACTACCGGTAACCGGAGTCTCGCACAAAGTGAGTAAAGGCGATACTGTTTATTCTATAGCTAAAAAATATGATTCTTCTCCCCAAGCAATCGTAGATTTTCCTTATAATACTTTCGTTAATGACGAGACGTTTGAGCTTGCAATAGGGCAGATAATCATTGTTCCAGATGGCGTAAAACCCAGCGAAAAACCGACTGCCCCTCGTGTTAGAAGAATTACACCTGATGCAGGAACGGTGGTCGCTTCCGGCGCTTTTGTTTGGCCCGCAGGAGGAACTATCAGTCAAAATTTTGCTTGGTATCACAAGGGAGTTGATATTGCCAATAGGGCTGCTCCGAATATAGTTGCAGCCGATGCAGGAAAAATAGTTGTAGCCGGTTGGCCTGACAATTATGGATATGGTAACAGGGTTGTTATCGACCACGGCAACGGTTATAAAACCCTATATGGGCATCTTTCATCAATTTATGTTGTTTCCGGACAGACCGTGACAAGAGGCGCAGCAATAGGCAAAATGGGTTCTACCGGTCGCTCTACCGGAATTCACCTTCATTTCGAGGTTACTAATAATGGCGTTTACCTTAACCCGCTTAACGTACTTCGATAAAGGTTTTATCTTTCGGTTCTCAGTGGAAAAAGAAAGTTTTTATACTATGCACACCCAAAACTTTAATTAACTATTTCTTTGCTTGTCCAAAGAAATAGTTGAAAGAAAGGACTGCCTGTAAAAATTTGAGTTTTCCAAGTTTCACTCATCTAATGTCTTTTAGACTCAGCTTTGAAAAACACTTTTCAAAGTTTCAAACAAGTAAAAGACTTTTAAATGTATTCGCTCAACTTGTCAAAACCAAATTTTTAGCGGCACGAAAATTGGAAATTAGATTCGGTAAAATATAGAATGAAGTATTGAGGGCCGTTAGCTTACTACTGTTTTTACAGGAGCCAAGCTAACTTGTTTTTCTGGGCCGTTAGCTTACTACTGTTTTTACAGGAGCCAAGCTAACTTGTTTTTCTGGGCCGTTAGCTTATCTGGTAGAGCACCGTACCCGCCCCGTTTGATACACGGGCTTATAGTTTAACGGTAAAACACACCCTTCGCATGGGTGAGATCTGAGTTCAATTCTCAGTAAGTCCACTGAATATCTAACGGGGTGAACATTGCGGAGAGGGCAGTTCAACTCTGCCACGGCCCACTCTTACTTTATTGAAGACTCTTTATTCTTTCTACCGTGCAAAATAGTCTCAGATTACTTCTTGGTTGCACCAATTATTATGAATGTGGGAATATGATGACTCTCTCGCAGCTTTTGTGGAAAATCTTTAGCAAATCCGACGGATTCAGGCTCTTCAACCCTAAAAGTAAATAATCCGTGCTTTGACATTTTATTAACTAAAATACCTAGAGGTCTATTATAAATTTTTAATTCAGTCTTACTATCCCACCAGGAAATTACCTTCGTAAGAGTGGGTTTCAAATACCCGGTAACTTTAATAAACAATTGTTTTTTACCGTTAATTTTTCCTTCTACCCATTCTGAATAAGGATAATCCGGCCTGAAAAAATGGCTTGTGGAAAAAACGAAGACGCCATCTTTTTTTAGAACCCGACTAATTCCTGCAAATAGCTCATCCAAATCTTTAACATAGTGGATAACCATGTTCATAACTACTAAATCAAGAAAGTTATTCTGATATAAAGAAAAATCTGTAGCATCGTGAGCTCTATACTGGATGTCTAAACCCTTGGACTTTTCCTTGGCAATATTAATTAGTTTTTCGGATAAATCGGAAGCAAAAACTTTTGCACCCTCATTAGCTAGTTTCCTCGCCATATAGCCATTTCCGCAACCAATATCGTATATGTATTTTCCCATCGGATTGCCTATTATTGAATATACTTGGGGGTCTATTGATACCCTATGGTGAAAATCACCCTCATCTCCCATAGCCTCGGAGTATTTTTGAGCAAAACGGTCGTAGTCAGACATATCTTTATTTTACATTAACTTGAAGAGAATTAAACCTAATGAAGTCTCCTGCGTAGTTCATTGGGATCTGCTCAGCTACGGAATCGGGGAGAGAATTTGTTTGGAAGATTGCCAGAGATATAAAGATAGACCTCCAAGTAAGATGGTTAGTATAAAGATTAGGCTTAGAAATACAATGATACCCTTGTGTGAAGATTTTTTGACAGCTTGACTGTTATTGGGTAGATCCTCATTTCCTACTGGATTCGGTAAGGGTGGAATTTGTATTTCCTGCGGAGGTGTCAAAACGCTTATTTCAGCTATTTTCGCTACTTCGATAGTTTGTTTAACTTCTAAAGATTCATCTTGAAGATATGTCTCTTTAATCACTCTTATCGGAGTGATCGGAGGAATGTCCACTTTTCTGGGGGGTCTGAGAAATTCAGGAGGTATCTCCGAAACTATTTCAGTTTCTGGTTTAGTTAAGTCAGGAGTTTCCGATGTTTCTTTGGGGGTTTCTTCTGGAGTGGTATTTTCTTCAGATCTTTGGCGCGGTCTAGTTTCTGCCACCCGTTCATACTTGCGCCCGAAAAGATTATCAAGATCTTTCTTATCAAAGTATCTATGACCTCCCGGGGATCGCATCGGTTCTATTTTGCCTTTCTTCTCCCAACGCCTTAAGGTATCAATAGAAACACCTAGATATTCCGAGGCTTCCCCTATACTTAGTTTTTTTTGAAAACCTATTTCCTCAGGACTAGGATTAGTTTCACCAGTCTTAATGTTTTGCATAGTTTTTTCTACTTATTTATAGCAAATATTAAGAAGAATGTGAACTACCAGTTAGGAAATAAATAGTAGTCTTACTCTCTTAGCCAAAACCTAAAGATATAAGTGAAGAAAAGAATGTCGTAATATTTTGCAACGAAATGCCAATGAGAATAAATAAATCCACGGTTAGATAGAAAAAGTAAAGATATTGATTAATACGATTTAATAAAATAACTGTTATATAAAGATACTAAAAGATAGATATAGTAGTAGAAAAGCAATTAAAGATATAGATATTAAATTTATTAAAACTTCTCGAAAACCTTAGAATCTTACTAAAGGGATTAAGCGAAGCAGTGAACAAATCCTACGAAACCATGCGAGATAACCGAAGACTAAGAACCCTCAGTTATTTATTCGATTAACCGCCATATTTAAAGTATCTTTATTATGTTTAGAGAGTGGTTAAAAGGGTAGTGATCATCTAAAAAAAACTTAGGAGCTAAGTAGGGATAATATTTTCTTCTAATAAATTTTTAAGCGTAAGAGGGCTAAACAATTACAGGAATTAATATTATTAAAACCGATAGTATTGAAAAGTAAAATAAAAGATAAGGGAAAGCCCGCTCTTCAGAGCGGGGAGGATGACATTCTAAATGGGTATTGACCTGAGGATTTATTCAGTTTTAAATAATAGTAAGGACTTTTAAAAACTTGTAAACTCAAAGCATAAATATTTTTTAAAGCCTTTTAATTATTTTAATATACCTGCCCAATGAAACGCTACCTTTCCGTAAAAGAGTCAGCCGAGCTGCTTAGTGTATCAACAAACACGATTTATACCTATCTTAAGGAAGGTAAAATAGTTGCCAAAAGAATTGGCAGAGGTCGTTTTAAAATCCCCTATAGTCAACTTGCACCTTTTGTAAATTTAACTCTGGGTAACCAAGACAAAGTGGTCCCTGAGGGCTCGGGAGTGGAAAGAGTTCAAGATGAGGCTTCTTATATAAAAGTGCAAACTTCCGGCGGGTCTCCAAGATTCCAGTCTCAGAATGAAGCTGCTCCAGAAAAAGATGTCAATAATGCTGTTTATACGGAGAAGCAATCTGAAAGCTTGGACGATTCAGATGAAGAATCAACCGGGGAAGATATTTCTTTTGACAGATCTGACGTCATTTTTTACAGAATATTCAAAGCGATTAGCTTTATAGGAATAGCGCTTATCTACTGGCATGACAGGTCCAGTTTTTTTACTTTCAAAGGCAGTTTCTTGGCAGCTTCAGGAATACCTCTTTCAAATGTACTTCCAATACTTCTTTTTGTTTTGGGGGCTTTGAACCTTACTGAAGTTTTTGCTCCCCGAAAATTTCTTCGAACGCATATACTAACGGACGCACTGAGTGTTTTAGTCCTCGGTTACTATTCAGTGGTTGCCCTAACAACAGGAGAATACACAAAATTAATCTTTCCTGTTGCATTTATTATCGTTGCCGGAGGACATTTAGTTTCTGGTTTTAGAGACGGAAATAAAAATGCTTCCTTTTTTAATTCATTTTTGCATTATTTTCTTTATTTAGCGCTTCTCGCCGGTATCGTTTTGGTTGTCTATCCTCACCTCCTGGAATTGCCTATTATTTCAGACTATGTTTCTTTGCAGAAAGAATTTTTTGCACTGGTATGGTTTGTTTTAGTAGTAGCCCCTTTGATATATTTCCTTTCTCCATATGGTAAGAACTCGAGTTTACTTTTACCATTTTTCGTCATAGCGGGATCAGGATTGTTAATTTTAGCCACAGAATTTTTGTTGGCAGCATTTTGGGACATTTCCTACCTTAGTTTTATAACCGGAGTTTTCTCGCTTTTTTTTGCTTGGTGGAGTTTGGGTAGCTTAAAACTTGATCCGAAGAAGGTTATGATTGTAACTCTGTCTTTTTGTTGGGTTTCCGCAACTTTACTTTTAGGTATGTTTGCTCTCAGATCTTCTAGACAGCAGATAAAGATAGACGCAGAAAAGGGAATGAAAGGAACGGCAGATCAAATAGCTGAAAAGGTCAATTCAGAATTTGAGGACAGAAGCGCTGTATTAGTTACTTTTGCGGGTAATTCTGATCTGAAAAAGGTGGTTCAAGAGAAGGAGACCGAGGCATCGATAAATTACGCAAAAGAAATCTATGAAAAGTTGGGCAGTGTTGAAAGAGTGATTATTTATAACAAAGAAGGGATTGCCGTGGGGGTGTATCCGAGAAACAGCCTGGCTCAAGGTACAAATTTTTCATCTCAGGATTATTTTCAAAAAACGGTTTCGACTTACAAAGCCTTTGTCTCACCCGTCTTCGAAAATATATTAGGAAATGCTTCAATCATTCACACAGAACCCATATTTGAAAACAATGACTTTATAGGAATGATTGGTGTTTCATTGGACCTTGCCAAGCTTGCCGGTAATTTTGGGAAAGGACTTGAATTTAAATACAGTATTCAAGCCACCGACAACAATGGATTTGTTGTATTTGATACAGATTCTAAAAAAATTGGACTGAAGAGAGAAGAGAATTCGATAGAAAGCTCAATTTATAGAACAGAAACCCTGACGGTTTTAAAGGAGGCTAGAATTCCTCAATGGCTATTAGAGCTTAAAACTCCTGTAGCGCCTTTGGTCGCCAAACTTTCAAACATGCATATTATTCTGGCAATACTTCTTACCGTCAATTCAATTTTTTCGGTGGCGGCATCGATTGTCGCTTCCACAAAGAGGCAGAAGCCACAGGTTACTATGCCGACTTCATTGGCTGCCAACCCGCGTTTCATTTAATTTGGATTATGTTAAGAGATACTTTTAAGACAAAAATAAAGATTTTTGGCTGGTTTTTATTTGTTCTAGTAACACTTATTTCTTTTTATCCTCTAAGAAGCCGCCTGCTTGTGCTTCAAGAAAAAAGGTATGTTCGCCAGGAATTATCCAATCTGGTTGAAAAAGACGACTTTTATATCGACACCAATAAAATTCTGAACGCCAAAGTAGATAATAAGGTTTATGCTCTTCTTAAGACAAGTCAAGAAGAGTACGTTCTTGTTCAGGTAATAGGAGCCAAGGTCAAATCAGGAGAGTTTTCTGGCGATGTCACTATCCGATTTCCGAATGGAGACTTATATACAACTTTAACCACAACTTTCATCCCTGAATTTATTCTAAGAAATGGGGAGAAAGTCCAAGCTCAACTATCCAAAAGCGCACTAACAATACTTACGCTTAAGGACGGATCCAACCAAATTGTAGAGATTTTAAATGCAGAGATAGCCGATGGGAGAATAGAAGGAGTTTTCTCGGCTAGAACCACAGACACCGGTTTTCAACTGGCAGCCGAAGCGCTCCAAGGGAAAATTAACGATGGTTATGTGGTTAGCAGTCCAACCTTTGTTTCTACTCGAATTCGAACATTCGGATTTTTGGTGCTTTATGAAGAAAGAAAGGTCAAAGAGTTTTCGGAAAATGAGGAAGTTTTGGGGGTAAAAAGCGACGACAAGTTAGAAAGTGAAATAGCTGATTCCCAAATTACTAATATTGTGACGCCGTTGAATGATCCCAAGAAGGTCGTTAGTTACCAAGGTAGAATCATAAAACCTAATTATGATACAGGAACGTATGATATTGCAGGTTTGGAAGAGGGGTCAGAAATAACGCTCGGGTTAATAAAAGATTTGATTGATGAGGGCGTAGGAGGACTTGACCTTAGCTCTATTGCCGCAACCCCCTCGCAAGTTACTTTTACAGGAGTAGTGACAACAAATGAGATAGAGAATCTGACCATTCAAGCTGTGGATATTGCTGATGACGCTATTTTAACCAGACACATAAAAGACGGGGAGGTGACGGGGGCTGATATCAAAAACGATACTATTAAAAACGAGGATATAGCTGGTGGAGCGATTAATTCAGCCAAAATTGAGGACGAAACGGTTACTGCTTCGGATCTTGCAAACACTTTAAGTTTTGGTGATGGAGATTTTTTGGATTTATCTCCAATTTTGCATGACGACACATCACCTCAAGGATTAAAACTCCCCAATGTTGCTTCAGCAAGTCCGACCTCGCCCTCTTCTGGAGAAGGATTTTTGGCCTATGACACGAGCGGGAATCAGGTGATTTTTTACAATGGCAGCAGTTGGACCGCGGTTGGAGGAAGCTTGACTTTATATACAGGTTCGTCTGACACCTCAACAACTTCTTCTGTCTCGGGTCTTGAGCTTATTAACTCCGATGAACTCTCTTTAATAAGAGGATGTTCGGACGGACAAGTACTTAAATGGGATGATACAAATCTTGAATGGGATTGTGCCGCCGACTCGGGTGCTGCAGGATCCGGAGTTTCTACTGTAAGAGAAACCGACGGATCTCCTTCAGTAGGTTCGGCAACAACTCTTGAGTTTGGCCCGACATCCTCTTCAGAGGATGATTTTGTAGTAACAAATCAAGGGGGTGGAGTAGCTCGAGTTGAGCTTGGAAGCCAAGTTGCCCATATAAATGCAACCGAGTCAATATCCGGTGCCTGGACATTTTCAAATTTAACTATTTCCGATACAAATGTACCACTAACAGGGGCTGCTCTTACTCTGGATTTTAATAATGCTTTGGATCGCACTTTAACCATTGCCAATTCTGGTCTGGGAACTGCCAATTTATCTGTCGACGGAACGATATCGGGATCCAATCTTTCCGGTACAAACACTGGGGATCAGAATCTTTTTGCAACTATTAATGCTCCCAACGGTACAGATCCTGTTGCAGATGCAACTGGGGACACTCTTAATTTTACAGACGGGAGTGGTATTACCATAACAGGAGATAGCGGAAGCGATACTTTAACAATAGCCGCAACTCTTGGGACAACAATAGATACAGGCGAGATAACAGACGGGACAATTACGGGAGACGATATTAATAGTAATATTGCGGGAAGCGGTCTTGTTTTAACAGCCGCATCTCCCGACACACTTGACGTTCAGGCTGGTAACGGAATTCAAATTTCTTCTGATGCAGTAGCTCTTGGTCCACTAACTGCCGACTGGGATCAAACAGGCGCATTTGATATTACTTTAAATAATGCCCTATCAGAACTTAGAATTCTGGAATCAAGCGGTGGGGCTTTTTATGGAATTCTAGACGTCGGAGATTTGACAGCTGCTGATGCAACATACACTTTCTCAGGGACCTCAGGAACAGTTCTGACATCTGCCAACTATTCGGGAACTTTGGATTCTATATACGTAAATGTCGGTGAATCACCGGCAGCAGGGGATATTACAGGTAGTTTCTCGGGAGGATTAAATTTAGGTGCTGACACCGTTGCTGAAGCAGAACTTGACATTATTGACGGGAATAGCCCGACTGACGAATACTGTCTTACCTACGAATCTGGTGGAACGAATGGGAATTTAGAATGGACTCAGTGCGGTAGCGGTGCAACAAACTACTGGCAGCTAAACGCCGGAGCACTTTCTCCCTTCTCCCTGACGGCTGAAGTCAATCTCGGTAATATTGCGACAGATTCTGCCAAGATCTCTCTGGCAGGCTCCTTAACAAGAGGCAAAGCAGCGGCAATAGTCAACCAGACAGAATCCCAGGACATCCTTGCTGCCAGTGCGGCAGGCACTGCCAGGCTGACTCTTTCAAATGCAGGTAATCTTCAAACCGGAGATTTAACCCTGGGACTCAATG
>MGHI01000022.1 GCA_001793155.1 Candidatus Woesebacteria bacterium RIFCSPLOWO2_01_FULL_39_61 | reverse complement strand
CAGGATGATCAATTTACTTTAATGGAATCTTTTGAAAATATTCCCTTTAAGTCAACCGAGTGGAATAGTCTAGAAGAAAAATATGGCGATCAAAATTACACAGTAACTACTTATGGAAAAGGTGGCCATAAGAATTCTTCCGAATGGATTAAAATCAGTGATAATATTTTCATTGAATAAAAATATGAATAACAATTCAAAAGGAAACGTTCACTTTTTCCTCCTAATTATTGTTGTAATAATAGCCTTCACAGGGATCGGATATTGGGCATATAAAAACGGGCAGATAAAAATACTTCAACCCAATCCTTCCCAGACGATAAACTTAAATCAAACGGACTACTGGAAAACTTATCGCAACGAAAACTGGGGTTTTGAAGTAAGTTATCCTCCAAACTGGACCTATATAGAATCAAGTTGGGAAGGAGGAGAGAATGAAACTTCTGTTGATTATGATGGCATACATCTAAGCCCTCCAAATACAATTAGAGATAATACTTCAGTTAATGTTTTTAAAGTCAAGAACGATGGATTAAGTATTAAAGACTACTTCAATAAAAACGATTACAGTTGTTGTGGAGATTTTGTAGAACCTACGTACTTAGGTAATGAAATTATAGCTTCAGAAAAAATAACTGTTAACGGAGTTGAAGGAAGAAAATTCTTAAAAGCACCAGAGGATATACCTGTAGATGGAGTTACTGCAAACTGGGTTGTCTTGGAAACAAACGGTAAAATATATTTAATTTCTTACTATAAAGATGAAAAAGAAACTACTTTTGATATAGAAAGAGTGTTTAACCAAATCCTCTCCACTTTCAAGTTTTTGGATAGCGGTATTATAAGCGGGACAGTAACGGAAAATCGCTTAGACTGCCGCATTGATGGATTATGCTACCTTTTAGTTGATACAGGCAGTAAAACCGTTAGAGTGATATATCATTATGGCGAGTGGCCACCATGTATAAATAACACTGCAGCTCAAATGGGAGAA
This sequence comes from Candidatus Woesebacteria bacterium RIFCSPLOWO2_01_FULL_39_61, assembly GCA_001793155.1. Lineage (GTDB taxonomy): Bacteria > Patescibacteriota > Microgenomatia > UBA8517 > UBA8517 > WO2-FULL-39-9. The sequence continues at coordinate 26,949 of MGHI01000022.1, read as the reverse complement.
GAAATAAAGATTGGGGATATTATTGAAATCTATGGAGAGTCAAAAGATATTGATAAAATTTCAACTTGTGATTCAGAAGAATATTACATTAGAAAAATATGAATGAAAATCAAAAAGGCTTTACTCATCTTTTTCTAATATTGGCTCTTGCCTTAATTGCAGTTGTCGGAATTGGATATTATGCATACAAAAACGGGCAAATAAAGATTCCTTCTTCACAAAAACTTACTCCAACACCCACTCCACCACTAAAAACGACTGCGAATTGGAGAACGTATACCAATAATAAATATGGATATTTTTTATCGTATGAATTTAAGCCATCGTTAGAGGAAAGAACCTGCGGTTTAAATCCAAGCAACTTTAATGGAGAAGAATGGTTTATTATCCTTAGTTCGAACCCCGAAGAACAGTATAAAACTTGCTATCCTCAGGAAGGACTTGCAGACATACAAGTTACAGTAAGCGAGAATGATAAAACTTCATATGATGTAATAGAAAAAGACTTTCCAAGAGATGACTGGCGAGTTAGCGTAGATCCTTTGGAAAGCGAACGTGGTTATGTATCAGACGGAATATTCATAAGTGCCGATTTTATTGGAGATGACGAAAGCGGATTGATTCAATCGCCGATAAAGGAAGCAAGAATCTTTCATAATGGTTATACATATCATTTAACTCTAACCAACTTAGATTTCAGCAAAACGTACAACCAAATCCTCTCCACATTTAATTTTACAAATACACCAGGATGGCCTACCTCAAAAGAAATCGACAAAACATCTAAGCAATTATTGAGACAAGTTATGGACGCGAGTTTTACGAAGGACACAAGCTGGAAAAACGAATTCGTATGGACTATTTACGGCGCCGGAAAAGATCCATGGGGATGGAACATACAGGGTACGGCTCCGGTCGACTCGCAGTTAGGTGACCCATCGCAAATTGAAAAGTTTGGTTGGAAGTTTGTTGGCAGTGCTGACAGTCCAGGAGGGTCCATTCTTGAATTTTCCAGAATTGTAGATAGCAAAACAAGAACATTGTACTTTGGTTATCAGTCAGATTTCGACGGACACGAAAAACCAACCAGAGTTGACCTTTTTATAAATGATCCATTAACACTACCCACTCGCCCATACGGCGAACAAATACAAATGTAAAAATGAAGAACCAAAAAGGTATTATCCATCTTTTTGTAATAATTATTCTGGCTTTAGCGGTTGTAGGAGGAATTGGATATTATGCATACAAAAACGGGCAGATAAGACTAACTCCTCCACAAGAATTTACTTCACAACCAACTCCATTACTAGAATCGACTGCAAACTGGAAAACTTATAGAGATAAGGCGTATGGTTTTGAATTCAAATTTCCTGAAAATTTAAATCAGGATTTTGCTGATGGTCCGGCAGGCAGTTCAACTAACTTTTACAACTCGCAGTTTATTCTATCGGTAACAGCAAACCCTCCTGCCACCAACGCATCCGATTTTGTCCAGAACATTCTGGATAGAAAGCCCGGTTATCCTAACTGTGACCTTTTTCCAACTTGCGACGAACATACATTTCAAGTCAAGAAAAAGTTATTAGCAAATAATGTTTATGCGGATATTGTAAGCGGTCCAAGCACAGAAGAAGATAAAATTGATGAGATTTACTTTATCGATAACAGAAATAATCAAACCGTCCAATTATGGTTTACATTCGAGGATAAAGAAGAACCAAAAACATTGAAAAACCAAATCCTCTCCACTTTCCAGTTTTTAGATTAAAATTTAAAAGAAACTATTGTATAATAGGCTATATGGCAAGAAAAATTGTTGAGAAAGTTTTAAGATATAATGCCGTTTTTGAACCTGCTGAAGAGGGGGGATTTTCTGTGACCGTTCCCAAGCTTCCCGGTCTCGTAACCGAAGGCGATACTTTTGAGGAAGCACTAGAAATGGTAAAAGATGCTATTGAAGGGTATCTTCTGGTTTTACAAGAACAAAAGGAAAGGATTCCCGATCCTGACGACAAGAGTATCACGGCATTAGTCGACGTTAAATTTCCAAATCGTAAGTTTGCAACTACTTAAAATGTCTAAACTGCCCAGTTTGAAACCCAGAGAAGTTGTTAAAATATTAAAGAAAAACGGGTTCATCAAACTAAGACAAGTAGGCAGCCATCTTCATCTTTACCATCCGCAGAAAAATTTACGTGTAACCGTACCCATACATAATAAAGATTTAAAACGAAAAACTCTTGCTAGTATTCTTGACCAATCTAAAATTAAATTCTTGGATTAACTCTCTTAACTTGAAACCATAAAATTGTATTAATAATATGAACTGGGTTACTACAAATAGTAGACTTCCTGAAGATATGTATATTGAATTAAAGATGGAAGCTGCCCCCTTCGAATTTAAATAGTTTTCTGGCTAACGGGACCAAAAATATCTCCTTCACTTTTCTTGCTACACTTACTATAATTAGCATTTGAGGAGAGTGAGTGCTAATATCGGATAATCGGATTACTTGGAAAACTCAGAGAGCCTAAAAACCGGAAAACCTGACAATCAGTCAACATTGTGAATAACTTTCTGGCTTTCTGATTTTCTGGTATTCTGATATTCCGAGTATTCAGAGTTTTCTGGTTCTCCGAGAAACTTATGGCGACAAAATCGGACTATTACGACATTCTGGGAGTTGCAAAAAGCGCATCTTCCGATGAAATAAAAAAAGCCTACCGAAAGCAGGCTTTGGAATGGCACCCGGACAGGCACAGAGACGATAAAGCCGCCGCCGAGAAACGCTTCAAAGAAATTAACGAAGCTTACCAGATTTTATCAGATCAACAGAAAAGATCCGCGTATGATCAATTCGGCCACTCCGCCTTTGCTCCGGGGGGAGCGGCAAGCGGATTCGGCGGACAGGGTGGTTTTGGCGGTCAACCCTTCGGCTCTGCTCAGGGTAATTGGGGACCGTTTACCTACACTTACACAACTTCCGGCGGCGGAGACGGATCTCCTTTTGCTGGATTTGATTTCGGGGATCCGTTTGATATTTTCGAACAGTTTTTCGGAGGAGCCTCGCCTTTCCGCCAAGCCAGAAGTGTTCCCCGTTATTCCATAGCACTTGATTTTATGGAGGCTATCAAGGGAGTTGAAAAAGAGGTTAGTATTGAAGGAAAGAAAAGAACGATTAAGATTCCTCCGGGTGTTGATGAAGGGTCAAGAATTCAGTTCGGGGATTTCATACTTTCTGTTAACCTCCTGTCGCATGATATTTTCGAAAGGGACGGAGCAGACATTTACATTAAAATTACCATTCCTTATTCTTTAGCAACTTTAGGCGGACAGATTGAGATTCCGACTGTGGACGGCGATATAAAAATAAGACTCCGCCCCGGGACCCAATCAGGAACAATGATGAGACTTCGGGGTAAAGGAGCTCCACAACTTCACGGGAGGGGAAAAGGAGACGAGTATGTGCGAATTAACGTCGCGGTGCCGGAAAAGTTGACCAACGAGCAGAAAGAACTTCTAAGAAATCTTCAGGAAGAAGGTCTTTGATTGACTAAAGAGAGCTTCAGGAGTAAAATCCCATTTAGATAGAGGATTTGTGAGATTTGGTGGGAGAAATGCCCGCCATTTTTATTAATAGCGCATAGGACATAGAGCAAAGCGCAAAGTTTTACTTTGTACTATGCACTTTGTACTTTGTTCTGTCGCTAAAGCGACAATGCAGACACCAAGAACAGAATTTGCACAGGCAATAAGAGCAATAGCCACCGAGCGTGGTCTGGAGGCATCTGTTATTCTGGATACGATTAAGCAGGCGATTGTCGCAGCCTATAAAAGAGACGCAAGAGAGCTTGGAGAAGAAGTGGATGAGTTGGAATTTGACGTAGATATCGATCCAGCCTCGGGTGAAGCTAAAATATTCTCTTATCCTCCAGAGAAACCCGAAAAGAGAAAAGACGTTACTCCCCCAGGATTCGGAAGAATTGCGGCTCAAACCGCCAAACAGGTTATTCATCAAAAAATAAGGGAAGCCGAAAAAGGAGTGATTATGGATGAGTTTTCGGAACGTGTGGGATCTTTGATATCCGGGGTTATTTTACGATTTGAAGGCCCTGATGTCAGGGTGGACTTGGGACGTGCCGAGGGAATTATGGTTGCTTCCGAAAGAGTTCCGAACGAACGCCTAAACCCCAGTCAGAGACTTACATTTCTTCTTAAGGAAATTAATGACACTCCTAAGGGAAAGCAGATTATTCTTTCCCGTGCGGATGCCGAATTCGTTAGTAAGCTTTTTGAACGGGAAGTTCCGGAAATAGCGTCAAAGAGTGTTGAAATTAAAGCTATCGCCCGGGAAGCAGGAGTAAGGACCAAAATGGCAGTTGCCTCAAACCAATCGGGAGTTGACCCGGTGGGTTCCTGTGTCGGACAGAAGGGAGTAAGGGTTCAAGCAGTTACGAATGAACTTGGAGGAGAGCGGGTAGATATTATTCCTTATACCGAAGATACAGCCGATCTTATTAAAGCCGCCCTTTCTCCGGCAGATTTATCCGGTGTTACCTTACAACCGAAACTTAAATTAGCAATTGTAAAAGCTCCGGAAGATCAGCTTTCTTTAGCAATCGGTAAGGACGGTCAAAATGCACGATTGGCGGCAAAACTTACCGGTTGGAAGATTGAAATAAAAGAGGTTAAAGGAGAAGTTAAGGCCGACGAGGTGAAAGAGGAAGAGGCTAAAGATAAAAAAGAGAAGGAAGTTGAAGAACCTAAAAAGGAATCTAAAAAGGCAGCTACAAAGTCTAAAAAGAAAGCTAGTAAGAAGAAAGAAGAAAAGGTAACGACCAACAAATCCTAACTAAAAAATGGGAAGTTTACCTAGAGAGGGTTTAAAAAATTATGAAAGAAAATCGAAAAAGCACGCTTACTTCACGTCCGCCCATTGTAGTAGTTCTGGGTCATGTTGATCACGGAAAGACTACGCTTTTGGATGCAATTCGAAAAACGAATGTAGCCCAAAAAGAAACCGGGGGAATAACCCAATCAATCGGAGCTTCACAGGTTACGACCAAAGACGGAAAAATAATTACCTTCATAGACACTCCGGGTCACGAGGCATTTGCGAAGATGCGCTCAAGGGGAACGAAAATATCCGATATAGCGATCTTGGTTGTTGCATCGGACGATGGGGTAAAACCCCAAACGAAGGAAGCTTTGGAGTACATTCTTAGCGAAAGTATGCCCTTTATAGTCGCGGCCACAAAAGTTGATTTACCCAGTGCTTCAGCGGATACTGTCAGACAGCAGTTGGAGAAAGAAGGAGTTGCCTTTGAGGGAAGGGGCGGAGACACACCTTTGGTAAGAGTATCTGCAAAAAGCGGTGAAGGAATCAACGAGTTATTGGAGGTAATAACTTTGCTATCCGAACTTCATGGGATTAGTGGAGATCCAAATGATCCTTTAGACGCTTTTATTATCGAGACGGGAAGGGGTAAGGGCGGCCCGTATGCTGCTCTTGTTATCAGAAACGGAACCTTAAAGGTCGGTGACGAAATTGTATCGGAAAGTTCAGTCGGAAAAGCAAGAGGTATCTTTGACTTTCAGGGTAAAGTGCTTTCAGAAGCAATTCCTGGACAACCCGCTCAGGTTCTTGGATTTTCCGAACCTCCCAGTATAGGATCAAGGATTTGGCATAAAGACGAACACAGTCAACCAGCTCTCGCTGTAAAAAGTCCTACCCAGGAAAAAATTGCCGAGGGTAAAATTCCGATCCTAGTAAAAGCAAAGAATGCAGGATCTTTGGAAGCGGTTCTTGCTCGTGTGCCGAAAAATTTTTTTGTAATATTTTCTGATGTGGGGGACGTTAGCGAATCTGACGTACTTTTGGCTAAATCTGCGAATGCAGAAATTATCACTTTTGAATCAAGAGCGTCTTCGGGCGTTCTTAGGTTGGCTAAAACCGAGGGTGTTCACATAGAAACTTTTACAATTATTTATGAGCTATTTGAAAAATTGGAAGAGGTGGTCAAAAAAGGCGAGGTCCAAATTTTGGGAAAAGCACAGATTTTAAGCATGTTTCCATACGACAATAAAAAGATTGCCGGATGCAAGGTAATTAAAGGGAAAATTACCAAAAATGACCGTTTGAGTTTGACCAGAAATGAGAACGAACTGGGTAAGATAAAAGTGATATCAATGCAAAAAGGCAGGCAGGAGATTACTGAGGTTGCGCAGGGAGAGGAGTTTGGTGTCATATTTACGCCCCAACTTGAATTTAAGGTAGGAGATGTGTTAATATCCGTGCGAAATAACTCTTAGGAATAAAAAGAGGATAATTTTTTCCAATAAATTATGGATAATTCTTTTAAATCCGTTTTGGACAAGTCAAAGTCGGTTCTAGTTCTTCTCCCGACTAAGCCCTACTTCGATCAGGTAGCCAGTGGTCTTGCGCTTTATCTCGCTCTGAGGGAGGATAAGCAGGTTAGTATAGCTTGTCCAACACCAATGACCGTTGAGTTTAATCGTCTCATTGGTGTTAATAAGATATCACAGGAACTCGGCGACAAAAACTTAATAATTAGATTTGTTGACTATAAAGCTTCGGATATAGAAAGAGTAAGTTACGATATTGAGAACGGCCAGTTCAGACTGACTGTTATTCCGAAACAAAATATTAATCCTCCTACAAAAGATCAATTGGACCTTTCATACTCAGGAATTTCAGCCGGGACCGTAATCATTGTCGGAGGGACCAGTGAGTCGCACTTTCCGGCAATAAGCTCTAAAGATTTAGTAGGAGCGGACCTTGTCCATGTAGGGACCAAGGACATAAGTCTATCGTCTAATAAAAGCTTTGTTTCTTTTTCCAGGCCAGCCTCTTCGGTGTCGGAAGTTTTGTATAGTTTAATTAAAGAAAGCGGTTTGAAAATAGATGAGGACATCGCTACAAACCTTCTGGTGGGTATAGAGGAAGGAAGCAACAAATTTAGCGAAGGGACGGTGACTGCTGATACTTTTGCCGCAGTCGGAGAATTAATGAGAATGGGAGGAAAGCGGAATCCTCAACCAGAGAATTTGCAGAAGAGAGATTTTCCGCCCGGATCGATTCCCGGGACATTTCCCGCAAATCCGCAGCCCCAGGTTTCCCAGCAACAAGCTGCTCATCAACAGAAGCTCCCCGAAAAAAGTAAAGATAGACAAGACGAACAGCAGGCGCCTAAAGACTGGCTAGAACCAAAAATCTATAAAGGCACTTCAATAAGTTGAACTAGATAAAAACTTATTTTTAGACTGTTGCAGATAAAAAGGGTATATGTTACTATACCTTCGATGTATTACCAGGTTTTCCCTCGCTTCGCCAGCTGGCGAATTCGGGATAACTTAGTTTTACATGTCGGCCTATGGCATTATCAAAAGACGAAAAACACGATGTTATAGAGAAATTCTCTAGAGAAAAGGGAGATACTGGTTCCCCAGAAGTTCAAATAGCACTTCTATCAGCACAGGTTGATAAACTTGCTGCACATCTTAAAGAACACAAAAAAGATGTTCACTCACGCCGCGGTCTTTTAAGCATGGTTGCCAAAAGAAGAAGACTATTGAATTATTTAAAAGGAAGAGACGAAGAAAGATATAAAAAGCTTATAAAGGAACTTAATTTAGAAAAATAGCATCTAATTACTTCATGAATTAAAAGTATTGAGGAGAAACTTGTAAAAACGAGGAATGAAAAAAGTAGAAAAGAAAATTGAACTTGCGGGCAGAACCCTAACTCTCACTACAGGACGCCTGGCAGAACAGGCCGACGGAGCAGTATTGGCTTCATACGGAGAAACGGTCGTATTAGCCACAGTTGTTTCAAAAGAACTTGAAAAAGAGCTAGATTATTTTCCTTTGACTGTTGATTATCAGGAACGTCTTTACGCCGGTGGAAGAATAAAAGGCAGTAAGTGGGTGAAAAGAGAAGGAAGACCGACCGACGAAGAAATTTTATCCGGACGTCTAATTGACAGATCTTTGCGTCCGCTTTTCCCCAAAACTTATAAAAAGGAAGTCCAATTGATAGTTACAGTTTTGTCGGTAGATTTTGAAAATGACCCTTCTATATTAGCGACAATTGCTGCTTCGGCTGCCATTTCTGTTTCTTCAGTTCCCTGGAAAGGTCCGGTGGGAGTTGTGAGGGTCGGAATAAAAGACGGAAAACCCCTTGTAAATCCGATCAATTCAGATTTGAATCTTTCAGATATGGATTTAATTGTTTCATCGACAAAAAATGCCGTTGTGATGATCGAAGCTGGAGCAAAAGAAGTTCCGGAAAAGCAAATTCTAGAAGGGATCAAATTTGCCCAAGCCGAGTCACTAAAAATTATTTCTTTGATTGAAGATTTAACAAAAGAAGTTGGTACTAAGAAAGAAGTCTTTGAAGAAGTTAAACCGCCGGCAAAATTGGTAACCCAGGTTAAGAAATTGATTGACCACAAACTTGAAAGTCTGGTCAAAGGGATGGCAACTAACGAGGGAGGATTTATGGATTTTAAAGATTTGGTGATAGCCGCCTCGGAAAATTTTGAAGAGGAAGAGAAAAAATTCATACCTGATATAGTTAATTCGTTAGTAAAAGATTTTATAAGAGAGGTTACCCTTAAAGGGAAAAGAGCCGACGGTAGGAAACATACCGAAATTCGAACTTTGACTAGCGAGGTTGGAGTTTTACCAAGAACACACGGAAGCGCAATTTTTGCTCGCGGTCAAACTCAGGTTCTAACCGCTGCAACTTTGGGGGCACCTTCTCTGGGACAACTATTAGAATCAGCTGAAGGTGAGGAAGCCAAGCAATATATGCATCACTACTCCATGCCTCCTTATGCTACGGGTGAGACCGGAAGAATCGGAAGTCCCAATAGGCGTGAAATAGGTCATGGTGCGTTGGCAGAGCGGGCCCTTATACCAGTTATTCCCGAAGAGGAAATATTTCCTTACGCAATTCGAGTTGTCTCCGAAGTTATGAGTTCTAACGGTTCAACAAGCATGGCATCTGTCTGTGGGTCCACACTTTCCTTAATGGATGCGGGAGTTCCTTTAAAAGCACCGGTATCTGGTATTGCAATGGGTTTAATTATTGAAGATGAAAAGAATTTTGCAGTGTTATCCGACATTATGGGACTTGAAGATTTTAACGGAGACATGGATTTTAAAGTCGCAGGAACGAGTAAAGGAATTACTGCCTTGCAACTTGATGTTAAAACCTTAAAACTTACCCCCCCAATTTTGGAGGAAGCTTTTGATCAAGCTAAGGAGGGACGGAATTTTATTCTCGAATCTATCCTAAAAACAATAAGTCAGCCTAGGGAGAACGTTTCCTCGCATGCACCTAAGATAAAGTTGATAAAAATTCCTGTTGATAAGATTGGCGAACTTATTGGACCGGGTGGGAGAAATATAAAAAAGATTATTGCTGAAACAGGAGCAGAAGTAGATGTAAAAGATGATGGTTCGGTTTTTATTTCAGCCCTGACCAGCGAAGCGGTAAAAATTGGAGTGGCAAGTGTCGAGGCCCTTACCAAAGACCCCGCCCCTGGTGAGATTTATGAGGGAGTAGTCAAAAGAGTACAGCCCTTTGGTGCTTTTGTAGAAATACTTCCGAACAGGGAGGGTCTGGTACATGTATCCGATATAAGCGAAGATTACGTCAAAGATCCAGCCGATTTTATGAAGGTTGGAGATAAGGTTCAGGTTAGAGTCAAAGGAATCGACGATCTTGGTCGGCTCAATCTGTCAATGGTTCTTGATCCCAGCTACGATATTCGCAAAGAGGAAAGAACAAAAGAGCATCAGGATCAAGGTCCGAGGCGTTTCGAAAGAAGGGACATAGACAGAAGGGATAGATCGAGAGATTTTAAGGGTACCAAGTCGGGAGGGCCTCATTTTCCCACCAGTCGTCTACTAGACCAAAGAAAGAGGCGCTAAATAACTTCAGTTTTTGCGTTTCATTTTGTGCTAAAGTAATAATTATCATGACTACGGTTAGCGAAGATTTGAAAATTTATTCTGATCAAATACAGAAAGCAGAGATTCCGGATGATCTCAGACGCATAATTTTATTAAGACTGGATCAACTGGAAGGTTTGATTGAGTCTTCATCATTTCTGCCGGAGTTTGACAAAATGAGAAAGTATATAGACTGGGTTTTAGATCTTCCTTGGAACAAAAGAACTAAAGATGTCTTGGATTTATCTTATGCAAGGCAGATCTTGGACTCCTCACACTACGGGCTTCAGGAAATAAAAGACAGGATTGTTGAGTACGTTTCTGTCATGAAGTTAAAACAGGAAAAAGGTGAAGGCGAGGATGTAATGAGAGCTCCGATTTTATGCTTTGTCGGATTGGTTGGAACCGGAAAAACGACTATCGCACTCTCTATTGCTAAAGCAATGGGCAGAAACTTTGCCAGAATACCATTCGGAGGCATGGGAGATCCATTGGACTTGAGAGGCCAATCGAGGATGCATCCAGAAGCCGAACCGGGAAAGATTATTAAAGCATTGCGTCAAACGCAGAGCAAAAACTGCGTAATACTTTTGGATGAAATAGATAGAGTAACCGACGAAGGCCGTTCTTCGATAATGGGTGTCTTGGTTGAACTTTTGGATCCCGAGCAAAATAAGGATTTTGTGGATCACTATATTGATTATCCGTTTGATTTATCGGAGGTACTTTTTGTTGCAACTGCAAATAATACCCACCACATTTCAACTGCTGTTTTGGATAGACTTGAGCCAATTCATATGCCTTCGTATTCCGATGACGAAAAGATAACAATAGGGAAACAGTATATGTTTCCTGAGCTTATAGTCCAATCAGGAATTCCTCCTGAGTCTCTTAAAATCGACGACGGGGTTTGGGCGCAAATAGTGAGGCCCTTGGGTTTCGATGCGGGTATGAGAACGCTAGAGCGAACTATCCAGGCGGTTGTAAGAAAAACCGCAAGAATGATTGTAGAGGGAAAAGGACAATCATTTAGAATTACTACCCAAAACGTAAGGGATTTTTTGCCCCGTTAATCCCACAAAATCTTACGATGAGTGAAAAAGAAAAATTAATTAGAGAAATAAAATCCCAGATGTTATCCGATAAAAGTCTTCCCTTAAGAAAAGGTGCTCATAATTTGGTATTCGGAGACGGAGACCCTGAGGCCGAGATTATTTTTATAGGGGAAGGTCCCGGATATTGGGAAGATCAAAAGGGAACCCCGTTTGTAGGAAATGCGGGGGCACTACTTAACCAGCTTTTGGCTTCTGTTAATTTAAATCGGGAAAACGTTTTTATTACGAACGTAGTTCACTATAGACCCCCCGAAAACAGAGACCCTGAACCTTCCGAGCTTGATGCATTCAGGCCATATCTTGATAGGATTATCGAAATAATAAAACCGAAGATTATTGTGACTTTAGGGCGTTTTTCCATGGCAAAATTTCTTCCCGGAGTTACAATAAGTAGAGTACACGGAAAGGAAAAGCAACTGAAATGGGAGGATAATGAAATTTGGGTTATACCAATGTATCATCCGGCGGCAGGGCTTAGGAGCACGGATATTAAAAGACAGTTATTTGAGGATTTCAAGAGGATACCGGAAATTCAAGAGAAGACAAGAAAGTCAGAAGAAGTTAATCAAGGAACCAAGGTTCAACAAATGAAGTTAGTCTAAAAAGCAATTTAAAACTTAGAACTCAAAACGTAAAATCATAACTAAAAATTTTTTAACTTTAAGATATAGTTTTTAGATATTATTTTTGAGTTATTATTTAATTTTAATTATGGCACTAAGACTTATTACTTTATCGGGAACAACGGAAGTAACCGAAAATCTCTATATATACGAATACGGAAACGACATGCTGGTTGTGGATTGCGGAGTGGGTTTCCCGGAACAGGAGATGTATGGAGTCGATCTCGTGATTCCTGATTTTACTTACATTAAGGAAAATAGAGGGAAACTTAGGGCCATTCTTGTTACCCATGGACACGAGGATCACATAGGAGCTATCCCTTTCTTAATTCAGGATGTGGACGTTCCGATTTATTCGACAAAACTTGTTGCCGGATTTATTGAAGAGAAACTCGCAGACTACGGTATAAAAGGAAAAAGAGTCAATGTTTTTAATCCTGAACAAGATACCCTGAGTCTGGGAGTTTTCAAAATAATTCCTTTTAGAGTTTCACATTCCGTTCCCGATGCGGTCGGATTTGCCATAGATACTCCCGAAGGAAGGGTTTTCCATGTTCCTGACTATAAATTTGATTGGACTCCAGTTGACGGCAGACCATTTGATATCGCAAAAGCAGCCCAACTGGCATCGGGCGGAACTTTGTGCGTCGCATCTGATTGTCTTGGTGCAACGACTCCTGGTTTTACCGAAAGCGAATACGCAATTGAAGGAAAGATCGAAGCAATTGCCTCCAAAGTGGGTGGAAAAGTATTTTTTACAACAATTTCCTCAAATATTTCGAGAATGCAGCAGGCGCTCAATGTTGCAGTGAAGCTGGGACGAAGGGTTGCATTTGTCGGTCGTTCTATCGAAAGCAAAGCCGAAATTGCCAGGAATTTAGGCTATCTGCGTTATCCGGGAAATGCCGTCGTTAGTATAAAACAAGCCACTAAACTTCCAAAGGATAAAGTGATGTATATCATCTCCGGCTGTTACGGACAGGCCGGAAGCAATCTTTATAGAGTTGCATTGGGAGAGCATGATCGAATATCGGCTGAGGTGGGAGACGTTGTAATTTTTTCAGGAGATCCGGCTCCCCCGGGAACAAAAAACAGTGTTGATTTTGTTGTTGATAAGTTAATCGAAGCCAATGTTGAGGTTCATTATTATGATATTCAGGAAGATCTTCATGTGTCGGGGCACGGCAGCCAGGAAGACATAAAGACTCTTTTTGCCGTTCTTAAGCCGAAATATTTTGTTCCAATCGGGGGAACAATAAGACACATGAGAGCCTATAAAGATTTGGCCCTCAGGATGGGAGCAAGAGCTGAAAATGTTTTTGAACCGATGCCGGGAGACATTATCGAATTTAAAGAGGGGAAAGGGTATAAGGCGGGGAACGTTCCGGTAAAAAACGTGCTTGTGGACGGACTTGGAATCGGAGATGTTGGCGAAGTAGTTTTAAGGGATCGGCATCGACTGGCTCAGGACGGAATTGCAATTGTTTTATTGCAGATTGACAGAAATAAAAGGACTTTATTTAGTGATCCCGAAATTATCAGCCGTGGGTTTGTCTTCCACGGAGAGCAAAAAGGATTTCTTGGCGCAACCGCAAAAAAACTAAAAGGGGAACTTATGAGCCGGAAAGTAGATAAACGCCTGGCTTGGAATTTTACAATTGATTATTTGGAGAGATATTTCTACCAGAAGACCGGCAGAAGACCAATGATTCTCCCTGTTATTGTTGAGGTTTAGGTTGAAGTATGATTGAAAATTCAGATGACGATTTCCAGATAGTAATTCATGAAACTACCCCGCTACCCTCTGAAGAAATAGCTAATGATCCGAATTCTGTAGCCGAAAGGCTTTTGCAAAAACCAACTGTTATTCATATGTTTACTGACGGAGTTTCACCTTCATTTGACTCAACTGCCATGAAAGAATATCTTAGTCAAACGTTTGGTCCTAACTTTAGCGTTGAATTTGAAGGGGATATTATTGATAAAGCGTTAAAAGATGATCCTGCAAAAGAAGATGAGATTGTCGATAGGCTTGTATCCGCAAAACCTTGGGCGAAAGTTTCCTCCTTTTGGCAATTCGGAGGTAGCCTTGATAATAACCAGAAAAAGGAACTTGAAAGGCAGGCTTTAAAAAGAGACAAAAACTCTCCGCTTCAGAGTTTTTTGATTGGTCAAACAATCGGTGAAGGACCGCGCGGAAAATTAAGATTATCTAACAACGAATATTATGATATAGGAGCATTGGGTTCTTTATACACCGATTTAACGCATACAATGTTTGAGCCAAAAGAAGCTACAAAAGAGCTTTATCTTATTTATACCGGACGCGGAATCGGCGGCTCTTCAGAGGATCCGAGCATCCCTCATGCAAGAGCCGGATTTGCGTACGGCAATGTAGCTGTTATTTCAACTACAGGGTTAGTAGATGCTCCGGCAAAACCTCTAGAGGTCCTAGAAGCATATCAGGCCCGAGAAGCTTTGGGTCATCTTATGCCACGCGGAGTAGAGCGAGTAAAGCGGTTTTCCCAGACAATGCAAGAAGAAAAAGTTCCACCCCATGACGCCTTTTATAAAGTTTATGAGGATAAAATGTTAAGAGACGAAGACCCACGTATAACCGAGGCTTCCAAAGGTATAACTTTGCAGATGATTCTGAATTCGGCCGGAGAACAGACTCGTCCGGTCTATCAATGCACTACCAGCGGTTATGAGGTGAACCCTGATGTTTCTTGCAGAATGCACGATGCACACCATCAGGAAGAAGTTATAACCACACAAATTAATAGAGGAGAAAAACCGGAATTCTGCGACTTCCACACTAAACTTTTTGAGAAGTTACAATCTTATTCACCAGAAAATTCCCAAAAAGTTAAACCTCATTAAATATACACTTTGGTTATCTATGACTCCCCTATCTATTCGGATATAATAAACCTAATATGCCAGAAGAATTTACCCCTGGAACAGGAGAGTTCCAACAAGAAATTAAATATAATTCCGACCAAGAGCCTGGGGATATTTTTGGAGACATACGAAGGAGTTTGGAAGCAGGTAAATTATCGTATTACGATTTAAGTGGTGAACAACTGGAAACTTTAATTCCTAAGGCTCTGAGCTGGCTGAAAACCCACGGGAAACCTTCATTTGAAAATGTTGAAAATCTAAAGATAGCTATCAGGAAAGGTGGAGGTGACGAAGTTCAGGCTAAAGTAAATTTTGGTATAAAAATCCCAGCCATGTCGGTCAATGTCGATTCCACTTTAATAAATTCCAAAGATAAGCCGGGAGAAATAGAAGTAGCTGAAATCCAAGCTAAAGGTAAGGGATTGGGATTCATACCGGTCAATCTAGATGAGCAGGCCAAAGAGTATATCGGGGGTACGAAGTTGGGTGATTATTTAAGAGATTTTCTAAAATCAGGTATAAATGAGGGATTAGAAGGTAAATATGAGGATGTAGTCATTGGGTTTGAGTTAACAGACGATGAAAAACTTCGAGTTAGTTTCAGGAATACCTCTCCCGCCGTAGGAATTGCTTTGCCGCCCGAACCCCTAGAAACACCAACCTCTGCACTTCCGGTTGAAGTTCAGCTTACACAATCAGTTAATGTTGGGGAAGAGAAAGAAGAAGGGGTACAGATAGAACCTGGATATGATAAAAGTTACCAGGTTTTACACAAGGATAGTGGTGATATAACGGGGTACGAGCGTGTTATATGGAACGGCGGAAAAGTAGTTGTTTATATTTATGATGAGAAAGCGGAGTTGGAGCAAAGCTTTGGTTTGAATACTACTGATTCCAAGGAAGTCCAGGGTTTTATACAAGATCAGGTGTTTCACGATAAGGATTTCGAAGTTATTCCAACTGACAGAGAACTGGAATTGCCGAAAGAAGATAAGGAAGAAGCAGTGATATCAGATGAATCTACCAAACCTACTGAGGTTGAAGACGAGAAAACGAGAGCATGGAATATTATACTGCAGCAGTTGAAAGACAAGGAAGAAAAAGCTCTAGCAGACAAGAAACGAGAGGCTGAAATGGGTGATGCCTGGGATGCTGTTGGACGAGCAAGTGAAGCTGCTGAGAAAGCCGCATCTCAACATAAACAAATAGAAGAGTTGGGTCCTGAGAAACTTTGGGAGAGGCTATCATCTGTTTTGGATCAAAAAATAGCACGTCTGGAAGATCAGAGATTAAAAGCGGGGAGTCCTGAACAAGAAGATAAGATTTTACAAGAGATTGCCAGATTTCAAAAAGCCGGACCGCTTAACCTATTAGGAGTTTTTCCGGAGGAAGAGGTTGAGAAATCCGAGATACTTACTGGGGAAGTGATTGAAGCACTAAAGCAGCCTGAAGTTTCTGGAACCCAACAGCAACCGGAAATTATTGATCTACAAGTAACAGATGTTGTTGAAAAATCACCCGAAGAATTAGCAGAAGCAGTTCCACCGATTCCCGAATCCGCTCCGATAGTTCCTCCTGAACCGGAAAAGCCTAAGGTGAAACCTCAAGATTTGCGGTCTGGATCAACCTGGTACGAACACGTACGAGTTACAGATCCGGATTCAGGGAAAAGTGTTGACTATCTATTTCACTATAATTCAAAAGAAAAATTATTGGTTCAAGAAGAAGTGGATGAAACGGGGATTGTAAGTACAAATCCCGACGCCACGCAAGAAATTAAAGTAAAAAGCAGAGGGAAAGCAATAGAAAAAATCGGCAATATATTAGACAGACTTAAGAAGGAAGATCCTAAATTCAAAAACGCTGAATTTGAGAGAAACATTCCTATTTACGAGGAGGAAAAGACTCCTGAAGAACTGGCAGGGACTTTAGTCACTGAATTGGTCGGGGAAGAAAAGGGAGAAAGAGAGAAGAAGAAAGAAACCGTTTTACAGGATTTTGAAAATCAGGCAGCGCGTGTAGCTGAGAATCTTCAGGAAGCACTAAGCGAGTACGAGTTGGCACAAAGGAAGGTAAGCGAAGAAATTCCCACAAGAAAGACTGTTGTCGGACCGTCTCTGGAGGAAAAAAGACAAAATTACGAAAGGTTGTTTGATTTAGCCCTCCACGATTATGAGTTAGCCTATAGAAATATGAATAATTTTTTCGAGGCAAAGATTAAAGGCTATCCTATCGGAAATGATGATCCCGATCTTCAAAGATTCAGAGAGCTGGGAAATGAAGCGGGCGAGAGGTATAGAAGTGCGTTGAAAGAGGATTTGAGTCCGGAAGAGGCCGTTGAAAAAATGAAGGAGTACTCTGAAGTTATCGAGCAAAGATTAAGTGTTTATAAGGTGTTTGATGATAAATATGGAGAAAAGCCAGAGCCTACAGAAGCCAGAGAGGTGGCTGCAGAACCAGAACAAACGAAAGCGCCGCCAGAGGAAGCGAAAGTATCTACTACGAAACAGGTTGAAAAACCACCAGCAAGAGATCTTGGAGCAATTCGTCCATCAACTCGGGAAAGATTACAACAATTAAGGACAGTTGGATTCCGACCATCCCCTCAACCTCAACCAGCAGAGGTCAGACTAGAAGTTCCTCTTGTACGGCCGGCTATAGAACCACTCCAGCCGTTGGAGTCCGTAGTCTCACCCCCTCCTGCTCAAGAAATAAAAGTCGAAGGACTGTCACAAAAAAGACAAGAAGAGGGCGAGTGGCCCAAAAAGAGTCCGGTTGAGCGCTTTTTAGAGAAGAACCCTAAATATAAAAGGGTAGTAAAAGAGAATAGAGATGGAAGAAAACCTACATACAGCTTTTATAATATTGCATTAAACAGGCAAGAAGGAGGTTTAATAGTTTACTACTTCACGTTAATAAATGACCATGAGTATAAAACTCATACTCCTATCATTATTGCTGATCCAAATCAATTGGAAGAGAAATTGAAGGAGCATTTAGATTCTTCTAAAGATAAATTCAGGTGGACAAGTTACGAATATAATGTAGATTTGACTCCTGAGTTGGAAGAAACATTAAAAAAAGCAAAAAGGATTTTCGGAAGCAAGAGGAAAATATAAATCAAGAAGAATCTACCGTAAATTCTCCACCGTCCGAGGAGCACTTCGACACGTCAGACGCGCCTTCGCACACCTCGGGGGTGTTATGTTTGATATGAAACTTACATTGTTTATGTGTAGCTATTTACAGGTATAATGAATCTGCGATGTCAAAAAAGAGAAAAAGAATCAAATCTAAAAAAGCGTTTAAGGTAAGACTCAAACCCGCGACAATTTTTTCGATAGTTGAGGTTGGCTTTTTCGTATTAGCAGGTCTGGTCGTTGTTTCTTTTTCAAGGCAAGGCCTGATTCTTATACGTCTAAACGATCTTCTTATTCATTATCTTTCCTGGACGACAATATTTTTACCTTTTATTTTTTTGATCTTCGGACTTTTGGTTTCAAAATTAAGGACTCCCCTCAATCAGCCGAACGTGGTAATCGGTATACTCATTTTTTTTGTTTCGATAGCTTCGATTTCCCGAGCCGGAGTTTTGGGAAGGTTGGCTTGGGAAGGAATTTCCGAATTAATAACTGCAATAGGAGCGTTTATTGTTCTTTTTGGAATGAGTATTGTCGGACTGATCATTCTTTTTAACACCTCAATCGACCAGGTAGTTAACGTTATCGGCGAAGCATTCAGGAAGTACGGTCTTAGAGGATCGGATGCGAAGGGAAAGTTTGGACCTTTGGCAAAAAGAAGACTAAAAGTTTTTGGCGATGGAGCGCCGTCACTTTCGAATACACCACCTAAAGCCAACGTCACAATGGACGCTGATAGAACTCCGATGAAGAAGCAGGATGAGCCTCTTGGCCAAAAGTTGGTAAGCAACGTTCCCGGAGAAGAAAGAATCTGGAAATATCCGGACCTTGATATCTTATCCGATGCAACGAGCGGAAAAGCGGAAAGAGGCGACATAAAAGGAAACGCCGCGGTTATCGAACAGACCCTGGAGTCATTCGGGATAACGGCTAGGGTGGTCGAAGTAAATTTAGGTCCGGCAGTGACCCAATACGCCATTGAAGTAGCACTGGGTACCAAACTTTCGAAGATTACTGCACTAGAGCGCGATTTGGCCTTAGCCTTAGCTGCACCCACCGGCACAATCAGGATTGAGGCTCCAATCCCGGGACGCTCTCTAGTCGGAATAGAACTGCCCAACCGGGCTCCCGAATTTGTTCCTTTAAAGAAAATAATGCAGTCGGAGAGTATGAAAAAAACGTCCAGTAAGATAGCAGTTGCTCTCGGACTGGACGTTTCCGGTAAAGCTAATGTTGCAGATTTAGCACGAATGCCCCACATTCTTATTGCAGGTCAAACCGGTTCCGGAAAAAGCGTATGCGTAAATACTTTTTTGTCGAGCATCTTACTCAGGGCCTCCCCCTCCGAAGTGAAGTTAATTTTGGTTGATCCGAAAAGAGTTGAACTGACTAATTACAATAGTATTCCCCACCTTCTGACTCCGGTTATAGTCGAACCCAATAAAGTCGTTTCGGCACTTCGTTGGATCATGGACGAAATGGATCGGCGTTATAAACTTTTTTCACAAGCTGGGGCAAGAAATATCGGGGGTTATAACGAGATGTCCGGTTTTCAAGCCTTGCCTTACATAATTTTATTTATCGATGAGCTTGCCGATATAATGCTTTTCTCCCCCGTTGAGGTGGAGGATTCGATTACCCGAATTGCCCAGATGAGTAGGGCGACAGGAATTCATATGGTATTGGCGACGCAGCGGCCGTCAGTTGATATAATAACAGGTCTTATCAAAGCTAATATTCCTTGCAGGATTGCGTTTGCTGTAGCATCACAGGTTGACTCAAGGGTAATTTTGGATACCCAGGGAGCTGAAAAACTTTTAGGTCGCGGGGACATGCTTTACTTACCACCCGAACAGGCAAAACCAATAAGAATTCAGGGAGCTTTTGTATCGGATAGGGATATCAATTCCCTAGTTAGCTTTATTAAAAATCAGGGAATCACGCCTCAGTATACGGAAGAAGTTACGTCTATGCCGAAGCCTGGCGTAACCACGGTTGAAGGCGTGGATGGAGAAATGGACGAGTATTTTAAGGCCGCCGTTGAGATAGTTTGTCAATACGAAAGAGCCTCGGCTTCACTTTTGCAGCGCAGACTCTCGATAGGTTATGCAAGAGCGGCAAGAATTATCGATCAGCTGGAGTCGGCTGGTGTGGTTGGACCTGCCGAAGGATCAAAGCCGAGAGACGTTCTTATACAAAATCCAGCCGAAATATTTCCCTCACAACCTGAACCCACTCAGCCTGCCTGACTTAAGTAAAAAAACTATGCGGACGATCGGCCAACTTATCAGAGATGCTCGCGCCCAAAAAAGGTACTCGAGATCAAAATTAGAGGAAATAACCAAAATAAAAACTGGTTTTATTGAAGCACTGGAGGCTGAAGACTGGGAAAAATTACCGGAATACCCGGTTCTTCAGGGATTTGTACGAAACATATCAGAGGCTTTGAAGCTTGATCAGAAAAACTTGAGTGCGGTGTTGCGGCGAGACTATCCTCCTAAGGATTTAAGGATAAATCCCAAACCCGATGTTGCCACAAAATTTATGTGGAATCCACGGCTTACTTTTTTATTAGGAATTTTTGTAGTTAGTTTGATGATTATCGGATATCTAACATTTCAATATGTATCATTTATTTCTCCTCCCAAAGTATCTATTGACTTTCCAAATGAAGGTCAAGTTGTGCGCAAAAGAGAATTAAAGGTTACCGGAATTGTCGAAAAGGAGGCAGCGGTTTTCGTTAATAATCAACCAGCCCTGGTCGATGGGGAGGGGAGCTTCTCGGCAACAATCGAAATTTTTGAGGGAACCGAAGAAATAGTAATTAAAGCGATAAAAAGGTCTGGCAGAGAGACCATAATCAAGCGTAAAATAAAACCAGAGTTAAATTAAGTTAAAAGTTTAAAGTGAAAAATTAAAAGTTACAATTTAAAGTTTAAAGATTTTAAATTTTGAGTTGTAGTTTTACACTTTGCATTTTGAATTTTGAACTTGGAAATATGGATAACATACAAAAACTATTAGCCGTAGTTATCGTCACTTTAACGGTTTTACTTATCATTGTAGGAGTTCAGGTTATTCTTATCGTTACGGATTTAAGACGGGCGATCAAAAGATTAAATAGCATTTTGGAGGATGCGGTTCTCGGGGGAGGGTTGATACGTCCGGAAAAGCTTACCGGAATTTTAGAACTCTTTGGTAAAGGACGAACGTTGGGGAAAAGAGGAGAAGGGGATATCGTTGAAGTTAAGTCTAAAAAGGAAACTGATACTTCAGTGTAAACGGCTTTGTTTCCTGTATAATTGAACACCATGACAGCCAGCGAAGTTCGGGAAAAATATATAAATTATTTTAAAGCCAATCCAAGAAATCATAAAGAAATTTCCCCTGCGCCTTTGGTTTTAGAAAACGACCCGACCACGCTTTTTACATCATCCGGAATGCAACCCCTAGTTCCTTATTTGATGGGTGAACCGTATCCCTCTGGAGATAAACGACTTATGGATTCCCAACCCAGTATTCGGACCGTAGATGTTGAAGAAGTCGGAGATAACCGCCACTTAACATTTTTTGAAATGTTAGGTAACTGGAGCTTGGGAGATTATTTTAAAAAAGAGCAACTGCCTTGGATTTTTGAATTTTTCACCAAAGAACTTGGGCTTCCAAAAGAGCGACTTTGGGTATCTGTCTTTGAAGGGAACAATCAGGTTCCCAAAGATGAGGAATCAGCCGAAATTTGGAAAAGTTTGGGAATACCGAAAGAAAGAATTTATTATTACGGTGTTGAGAAAAACTGGTGGAGCAGATCGGGAACTCCGCAACAAATGCCGGTCGGAGAAATCGGAGGACCGGACTCCGAAGCTTTTTATGATTTTGGGGAAGAACTGAAACTGCATGAGAACTCCCCTTTTAAAAAAGAAAAATGCCATCCCAATTGTGAGTGCGGACGTTTCCTGGAAATCGGAAACTCGGTTTTTATACAGTATAAAAAGATTGGAGAAGATAAATTGGAAGAACTCCCTAATAAAAACGTTGATTTCGGCGGAGGGCTTGAGCGTATTGCAGCAGCAGTTAATGGAGATCCCGATATTTATAAAACGGATTTATTTAAACCCATAATAGAAGTTCTAGATTCCGGATCAGGTAAAAAATATGATGACAACGAGGTAGAATTTCGTGTGATTGCTGATCATTTAAAAGCCGCTGTTTTTTTGTTTGCTAATGGAGTTACTCCCAGTAATAAGCAACACGGATATGTGATGCGACGCTTAATAAGAAGATTTGCTTACAAGATGAATAAATTAGGAATCATCACGCTCAAAGAACTTCCGAAGCTTACAGAACAAGTTATAAATATTTATAAAGATTCCTACTTAAAGGACCTAGAAAATTACAAGGTCCACCCGGGAATTGGATCAGAGATTGACAAGTTTTTCAGCACTCTTTACAGGGGTGAGAAATATTTGGATTCTCAACCTGTAATTAATGCTCAAGTGGCTTTTAATTCCTTGGCCACTTATGGAATTCCTTTCGAAGTTTCCCGAGAGTTGGCTAAGAGTCGGGGACAAGATATAGATATTACTGAATTTGAAAAGGAGTTTGAAAAACATCAAAGTCTCTCCCGTTCAACTTCTGCAGGAGTCTTTAAAGGTGGATTGGCGGATCATTCTCCTGAAGTCATAAAACTTCACACCGCTACCCACCTTCTTTTGGCTTCTCTGAGAAAGATCTTGGGAGATCAGGTTGTCCAAAAGGGACAAAATATTACCAAGGACAGAAGCAGGTTTGACTTTCCCAATTCGGAAAAATTAACAGATAAGGAATTAAAAGAGGTCGAGGATATGATTAACGATACTATCCAGAAAAGTTTGCCGGTAAATTTTAAAGTTATGCCGAAAGAAGAAGCTTTGGCTACAGGTGCAATTCATGCCTTCAATGAAAAATATGCGGATACCGTTAAGGTTTACTTTGTCGGCGATAGAATTGAAAATGCCATAAGCTGCGAATTTTGCGGCGGACCTCATGTAGGCAACACTTCAGAAATAGGCCGTGTTAGAATAAAAAAGCAGGAGAAAATTGGTGCGGGAGTTATCCGTATCTATTTAACGCTCAAACCTGCTAATTGATTGATGGATCTTAAGAATTTTCTGCCCAACCGCGAAAAGAAGTCTTCCAAGAAGAACTTCTGGGCTGTTATTGTCGAACAAGGTTGGGTACAAGCTGGAATTTGGACCGTGGAAGATGGTAAGGCTAAGGTTCCTTTTTTTTCAGCCCCTGCGGCTTGGGGATTGGACGAAGAACTTATTAATGCAACGGACGCATCTTTATCCTCCGCTATTCAGGAGTTTCCGGAAAGTGAAGCCGAACCCTCCGAAGCAGTTTTTGGTGTTACTTCAAGCTGGGTCGAGGGAGGCGAGATAAAACCGGAATTTTTGGAAAAAATCAAAAAAATATGCACGGAATTGGCTTTAACACCCGTAGGATTTGTTGTACTTCCCGAAGCAATTGCCCATTTCATTAAATCCGAAGAAGAAAGCCCGGTCAGCGCCGTAATTATCGGTGTTTATAACGACACTCTCGGGTTAACATTTTTCAAACAGGGAAATTTAATAGGAAATACACAGGTCGCCAGAAGTGTATCCGTTGCCGAAGATGTAGCGGAGGGACTTACTCGTTTTGCTGGTGAGGAAAACGTCTTTTCCAGGTTCATTCTTTATGACGGTAAAGAAGGGGAGCTGGAGGAGGTCAGACAGGATCTTTTGAAAGTAAATTGGGATGATTACCCCAAACTGAATTTTTTGCATACTCCAAAGGTCGAAATAATAGACCATCGTAAAAAAATTTCGGCAGTAGCACTTGCTGGAGCCTCTGAAATGGCTAATATTAAAAAAGTTGATCATGGCGAGGTAGTCGAAGCCATCCCGGGAGAAAACATTAGTGAAGAGCCTGAAACGGAGCAAGAAGCCCCTCTGACACCTCAAGAATCTGGTTTTGTTATAAATAAAGATATAACCAAGGAAGCTGATGAAGAAATTCCGGAGGCGATGGAGGAGAAAACTGTGAGTGAGCCTGATTACAATGCACCTTCCTATCAACATGAAGATGTTGAAAATGTTATGCCGGTCAATGAACCTCCGTACAAGAAACGCGGACTACCGCGCTTTAATTTCCAACCCTATCTTGAAAAAATGAAGGGGAGTTTTGCCATCTTCGGATCACTTAATAAACTCTTTGGAGCATTTCGAACCGGAAAAAACACTTTGATTATAGGTTTAATATTTCTTGTTACAGTCTTTATTTTAGGCTTTGCGGGTTGGTGGTTTATGCCGAAGGCTTCTGTCACAATTTACGTTTCACCCAAACAACAAGGTGAAAGAATTACGATCAAAGTTGATTCGGGAGCGGAAAGGTCAAACTTCGACGAAAAAATTCTAAAGGGACAGATTCTTGATACCAGTGTATCAGGAGATAAAACAAAATCAACTTCCGGAACAAAAACGGTTGGAGAAAAAGCCAAAGGTGAGGTAACAATCTACAGAGTGGGATCAAAGTTAGATTTAGCTTCGGGGACGGTAATTCACGGACCGAGCAACTTAGATTTTACCCTTGATAATGATGTTGAAGTGGCAAGCGGAAGTGCCGGTTCGGCAGGGACTACAAAAGCCAGCGTTACCGCGGAGGATATCGGTGCTCAATTTAATCTTGCAGCGGATACCAACTTTACCGTTGATAACTACTCCACGAGCGACATGGAAGCGAAAAATGAATCGTCTTTTTCCGGCGGCACAAGTCGCGAAATTCAAGCCGTTTCGGATGAGGATCAAAAGACCTTGTCGGATGAACTTAAGGCTGAACTGACCGATAAAGCTAAAGAAGATTTAAAAGCTAGTGTTAATGAAAACCAGTTTTTAATTGAGGAGTCGTTAACGGCAACCTCTTCGGGGGTTAAGTTCAGTAATAAAGTAGGTGACGAAGCGGACTCGCTTAAGCTCGATTTAACAATTGATGCGAGCGTTGTTGTCATAGATAAAACTGAAATGTTGGAACTTGCAAGTAAGGCACTAAGCGACAAGGTTCCTTCCGGATTTATTCTGCGCGAAGAACAAATAGATGTTACATTTGAATTCGATTCGAAGAGGGGAAAAATCTATGAATTTAACGTCAATATAGAAGCAAACTTACTGCCTGATATTAAGACCGAGGAAGTGGTAAAACAGATCAGAGGAAAGTATCCCGAGATAGCCAAAGATTTTATGACAAAGGATGTCCCTGGATTTGTCAGAGCGGAAATTAGGATAAAACCAAACCTGCCTGGAAAGTTGAATACCTTGCCCAAGGTAGCAAAAAATATTGAGGTGGAAATTGCAGCAGAAAAGTAAACCCATAATTTTTTAATTTTGCATTTTGAATTTTTAATTTTCTATCATGTCTCAAAAACTAATATTTAGGATCTGTGCGGTCGTAATGGTCGCCTCCGGTGTGGTTATACTTTTTTCGACAATATACCCGATTGTTTCTTATCAATGGGAAGCGGACCAAAGATATCCTACATTAATTAGTCCTTTGGTTGACGAAGAAACTGGTAATTTTAAATTTTCCAAGGTGGATTACACAAAGGTGAGCAATTGGTTTGAAGGCGAAGAGAAAGAGAATTTTACCTCCCCGGAGATTTCCTTCTTTACGATATCAATTCCCAGGTTAAGAATAGAGAGCGCAACCGTGGCAATAGGCGGGGAAGATTTATCAAAAAACCTTATTCAATTTCCCGGTACTGCTCTTCCGGGGAAAATCGGAAATGCGGTTATTATCGGTCACTCGATTCTTCCCCAGTTTTTCGACCCGAAAAATTATTTGTCTATATTCTCTACTCTTCCGACATTGAAGGAGGATGACGTAATTTATGTCAACTACGATGGAGTTTCATATAAATATATGGTTGAAAATCTATTTGAGGTTAAACCTGACGACATCCAAATTTTAGAGCAAAATCCAGCCGGATCATATTTAACTTTAGTTACCTGCACTCCTCCGGGCCATCCGTTAAAGCCCAGACGCCTGATTGTAAGGGCGGGACTTGTGCCAAGCGAAGCGGAAGTGCAGAATACAGAGGCAAATGCAGATATTGGTCACAATACGAAAACGCAATAACCGTTCGCTACGTGACTGCGTGTTAATAATAAATAATGAAGGTACTTGCAATTGACTACGGTCGTAAAAAGATAGGTGTGGCGGTTGCAAATTCCGAATCAAATTTGGCAGAGCCGCTTAGCGTTATTCGTTTTGAGACCCAAGAAGAAGCGATTAAAAGGGTCTCGGAAATAGCCAAGATAGAGAACGTAGCAAAAGTTATCGTCGGAGTTTCCGAAGGGGAAATGGCGAAAGAAACAAAGATGTTCGGCAAAAAGTTGGAAGAGGAATTAAAGATTGCTGTTATCTATCAGGATGAAACCTTATCAACTCAAGAAGCTCAAGTGCTATCAATTAAAGCAAAAATAAAAAGAAAAAAACGCCGTGAACTCGAGGATGCATACTCGGCCGCATTAATTCTTCAAAATTACCTAGATAACGTCAAATAGATAATTTTAATAACCCATAATTCTTGACCCCAGCACAACACTCAGTTGCTCCCGAATACTACATGTTCGCGTCGCAAATGCGTGTATGCGGGGTCTGCGACCCTATTTGTAATTAGACTTATAGTATCTTGACTTTTAGCTTCCTTTGTGCTAGTATTCTCATATTGAAATTGGATAGTCAAGAATGCTTTAGAGGTGAAAATAGTAGTGAGTGGTTAGAAGTGAGAAGTGAGTAAAGAAAAATTCCCATATCTCACAACTCATTACTCATAACTTGAAATTTATCCCGCCTCTAATGGCGGTTTTTTTGTATACATTGAAAATTTAAAATAGCATACAACCCTTCCGAAGCTCGGAGCTTGCCGAAGAGCGAAGGAGGGTATTGCACCTTTGTACCGCCTAAGTAGTTAGAAGCTAACTATCCCATAGCGGTACAAAAATAGCACTTTAATCCCAGCACAGCACTTAGTTGCTCCCGAATATTACATGTTCGCGTCGCAAATGCGTGTATGCGGGATCTGCGGTGCTAAAGCACCCGGTATGTTTACTTAAATATCCGTCACTTGGTACTCTTTCAAAATATCATTGGGTGTTTTCCTGTTAAGA
>MGHI01000021.1:21949-27074 GCA_001793155.1 Candidatus Woesebacteria bacterium RIFCSPLOWO2_01_FULL_39_61 | reverse complement strand
AAGTGCAATCTTTGTTAATTGATTCATGTCCACCTCCATTGTAACTAAAGGAAGTGGCGGATATTAAAGGTAAATACAACGATAATTTGTAAAAGTTGTGCAAATCATTTATAATATGAACTGTTACTGAATGAGTAAGTTTCTTCGCTAGTTCGTTAGCCTCGTTAGTGCTAGACTTTCAAGAAAGTTTATTCTTCAGGATTTTTCAAGTTCTCGTTAATGGAAGGAGAAATATTAATAAATTTTAGTATAAACCCCAATGGGGGTTTTGTTTGTGTGAGGGGGTGAGTAAGTTGGAACAAAGTAAAACTAAATTGTACGTAGGTAATTTACCTTACACAGTTACATCAGAATCGCTTAAAGCAGCTTTTGCCGAGTACGGAGAAATTGTCGATGCAGTAGTTATTATGGATAAAAGATTCGGAAGATCAAAGGGATTCGGTTTCGTTGAATATGCTAAGGAAGCTGATGCTAAAAAAGCGGTTGAGGGCATGAATGGAAAAGATATGGAAGGAAGAACGTTGGTCGTCAATTTCGCAAGACCTCCAAGAGTCACAGATGAATCAGGTGCTGAAGGTGGAGAAGTTAGACCAGCAGCTAAAGTAGAAAAGGAAGAAGTTGTGGAAGCTGAAGATACGGAAACAGAGGATGTTAAACCAGCTGAGTAAATTGGTAAACCATTATAACAGCATTCGAGAAAACCCCCGATTTTGACTCGGGGGATGAATCGAACGCTGATACGTCATCCTCCTTTAGAGGAAACCCCACTCTTCAGAGCGGGGAGGATGTCATTAAAGTACCGGGGACTTTTCAGTCCTCGGTATTTTTATTGCACAATTATTTTTTAAAAATAGCGCAGTACCCTTTCGAAGCCTTGGCCAAGGAGGGTATACTTCAATACAAACCATTACTTTCTTGCTTACCCAAGAAAGTAATGCAAAGAAGGGAACCACATAATTTTTTCGATCTGTCGCTTACTCGCTCATGTAATGCAAAAGTTCATGTTCACAGGTTTGTGAATATTCAATTTTTTGCTTTTCAAATGTATTCGCACTTAAACTCCAGAGCTCAAAAATTGGTGGATTTGTTTTGTGAGACTTTAAATTCACTCGCTCTTTCAAGACAGAAAAATTAGGTGGATTATTGCTCTTCAAGATTAAATTTCTGTCAGCAATGTTACAAAATCTCAAGTACGCTTGAAGGCAGCAGGTGAATTTAGACTACTGAATTATTCTTTACCTTCTAAAGCTTTATTTATGAATATCAGTTGGTCCTTTGGAATTTGAGGCAATTCTTCGAAGGAAAAGAAAGCGATTTCTTTAACTTCGGGGCTAGGTGTAAAAACTCCACCTATATACTTTCCTGAGTAGACTATGTCCAATCTTGCAGTCTGTCTGTCTGTACGAATTCTTAACCTTTCGTCGGCTGAGACTATCAGTCCTGACTCTTCTTTGAGTTCTCTCTCTAACCCTTCTTTGGGATGTTCTTTGGCCCTAACGTATCCTCCCGGAAGACTCCAATGGTTATTGCCGCGATAGGTATGTTTAAAAAGAAGAATGCGGTTTTTATAGTCAATAAATATTCCGGTTACTCCGATGAGAAACTGGTCGTTTATTTTCCTCATTACAAAAAGCTGAATATTTTTTGGTAAGTGTAGGAACTTCCAAATCTTTAGAAGAATTTCTGTCATATGGAGTCTTCATCGAATTCTTCTCCGTTTTTGGCTTTTAATTTTGTATTTTCGAGTTCGAGTTTATGGACTTCTTTTACCAATTCGGCGTTTTCTTGGGTCATTTTTTTGATCTCCTTTTTGTCCTCGTCGATTGTGATTCCGGCCATAAGATCTTTGGCCGTGTGGATGATAAGTGAAGCCAACAGTCCCATTAAAAGGGGAAAGAGTGCTACTAAATAGACTGGCACGTTGGGAAGATAGTAAGATCCAAAATTAAGGTCCACTCCTTGGGTATTTTGCGTTGCAAAAAGCGCGAAAGCAAGTCCTAACACAACCGTTACGACCAGCGTTAGCATAAACTGATAATAACATATGAAACAAATAAGTACTTAGTGTGAAATAGGTGTTGAAAAATTACGAGATTACTGTTAAAAACTTTTAAGATGAAAATTGCGGTCGGGTCGACAAATCCGGTAAAAATTCAGGCGGCAAAAGAAGCTTTTAAAATTCTTTGGCCGAAAAAGAAGTGGATTGTAGAGGGGATAAAAGTTCCGTCGGGAGTATCCGATCAGCCGATGAGTGATGCAGAAAGTATCAAAGGGGCAACGGGCAGAGCCAAAAAAGCTTTGAAGGCTTTAAAGGCAGACTTCGGAGTAGGGTTGGAAGGAGGACTTCAAAAAATAGGAAGTAAATGGTTTGATTGCGGTTGGATGGTGGCTATTGATAAAGATGGGAAACTCGGTATCGGGTCAACAGTCAGGATCGAAACTCCAGCAAAATTAATCAGACTAATTAAACAGGGTAAGGAATTGGGAGAAGCAAATGATCTTTACTTTAAAAAGGAAAATTCAAAGCAGGGACAAGGACATTTTGGCTTAATGACAAACGGAGCAATTACCCGCGCCCAAGGCTACCGAGATGGTTTAATAATGGCCTTAACCCGCTTTCTTCACCCGGAACTGTGGGAGTAAAATATGTTGTATAATAATTTAATATGAGTGGCGAACAACCTTCTGAATTTACATACCGCGTCGATAGTATATGCAAAGAGTTAAACGCACGTCTACCAGAAAGTAATCTAAGTAAGAATCAAACACAATTCGATTTATTTTTTATCGCTTTACACCAAGGACCATATGATAAACGTCCAATTAATCCTGACGATGCCCATTCAAGAATATTTACATCTCTTGAGACAGGATCAATAAGAGTTGAAAATCTTGCTATGATTTTTGGTGCTCCAAAAGAAGCACGGGATTTACTTAACAACAGAAGCAGCATCCTTGAGTACCAAAATCTGAAGAATTAGTTTCCTCTATGTGGGAAGCTATTGACAGTTTATCTGATAATGAAAAACGTACTCTGATGCTCTGGGCGACTCGTTCTGAGATTACAGAGATACAAAATCGGCAAGACTATGAAAAAATTGTTTGGGGCAGAGAACTTTCCCCGGATTTCTCTCAAAGATTATCCCAATTAGATGCTATTCAGGATAAGTTATTGGCTAGCAACTCGAAGACCCCCGGTTTACCAGAAACAGTGTAGTAAGTTCCAAAATACTTCAAAAAGCCTCTAAAACTAGCGATTGATACTATTGAATTCTGTGGTATACTATACTTTGCACTGAGGAAATCTCAGGCGCAATTAACGATGTAATATTACCAGATTGGCCATTTGGGCTTTTTGCTTTTCGCAAACCGCCGTCTGGGCGGTTTTTTCGTTAAAAAAGTACTTTGACATTTTAAGATAAAGCATTTTGACCCCTCCTTTGCGTATAGCTTCGGGGGGCTGAACAGCATTATGTTCAGATTCAAAATATGACTGGAAGTGTAAAGACGAACCTATTCGTTTTTACGTTTAGGGTATTGAACTCGTCACTAATTTGAGGGTTTGATCCTAGCCCAGGATGAACGCTAGCGGCGTGCTTTAGGTATGCAAGTGGATCGGTCCGCAGGACCGAACAGGTCAACTTGTAACCAATTAACAAATTGACATTGTTAACAAATTAACTAGATATTAGTATTAAAGTTGTGAAGACTTTCAGATCTCTGGAATTCCCTGTTTATCGGGACGGTAAATCTTTTTATAAGAGTTGCACTTTTTTAACTAGAGGTTTTCGCAGAGATTATTGGGAACTCAAAGATCAACTTTTGAGAGCGGCTCTTTCTGTTTGTTTGAATGTTGCAGAGGGCTCTGCTAAATATTCAGATAAGGATTTCAAAAGATTCTTGGAAAATTCTTTGGGATCAATAAACGAATGTTTAGCTTGTTTAGATATTGCTTACGATAATAAGCTGATATCTATTAAAAATTATAAACGTCTTAAGGTCGAGGCTGAATCAATTGCTAAGCAGCTTGGAGGATTAGCAAAGAAGCTTCGAAATTCCAATTAAAATTTCTAATTCGGTTAGTTGTTAAAATTGTTAATTTTGTTGATGGTTAATTTGTTGAATGTTCTATCCTGCGGACAGACGCGAACGGCTGAGTAACACGTAAGGACTTGCCTCTTGGTGTGGAATAGCCCATCGAAAGATGGGGTAATACCGCATGAGGCTCGTACTTCGTACGAGATTTTCCATTTTCGAATTTAACATTTTCCATTGAATTTTCGATTGATCAATTTTTAAATTGAAAAATAAAATGATAGATGGCAAATGATTAAATGGACGATTTCGCACGGAGTGCGAGTTAAAGGACGTAACTGTCCGCCGAGAGAGAGTCTTGCGGCCTATCAGCTAGTTGGTAGGGTAACGGCCTACCAAGGCTACGACGGGTAGGGGGAGTGAGAGCTCGAACCCCCAGAATGGCACTGAGATACGGGCCATACACCTACGGGTGGCGCAACCGGGAATCGTGCGCAATGGACGAAAGTCTGACGCCGCGACGCCGCGTGAAGGATGAAGGCCTTCGGGTCGTAAACTTCTTTTGCCAAGCGGGAGACTTCTTGGCGAATAAGCACCGGCTAACTCCGTGCCAGCAGCAGCGGTAATACGGAGGGTGCTAGCGTTATCCGGATTTATTGGGCGTAAAGAGTTCGTAGGCGCCCCGTCGCATCTTGTTTTAAATCCCAGGGCTTAACTCTGGAAAGGGACAAGAGATGGACGGGGTTGAAAGGTTCCGGGGCTACTGGAACTCACGGTGTAGGAGTGAAATCCGTTGATATCGTGAGGAACACCGAGGGCGAAGGCAGGTAGCTAGGAAACCTTTGACGCTGAGGAACGAAAGCTAGGGGAGCGAAAGGGATTAGAGACCCCTGTAGTCCTAGCCGTAAACGATGCTCGCTAGCGGTGTGCCCCGCAAAGGATATATCCTTTGGAACTGTTAACTTTTAACAAAATTGACAAATTAACTAAGAGATTTTTCCTCGTTAATGGTTAACTGTTAATTTGTTAATTGTTCGCAAAAAAATGGATACATTTTTTGTGGGGTGCGTCGCGTAAGCTAACGCGTTAA
>MGHI01000021.1:0-21941 GCA_001793155.1 Candidatus Woesebacteria bacterium RIFCSPLOWO2_01_FULL_39_61 | reverse complement strand
TAAGCTAACGCGTTAAGCGAGCCGCCTGGGGAGTACGAACGCAAGTTTAAAACTCAAAGGAATTGACGGGGACCCGCACAACCAGTGGAGCATGTGGTTTAATTCGAGACGAACCGAAGGACCTTACCCAGGTTTGACATGCTATCGTTTAGTTTTGCAGAAATGTGAGACGATCCGCAATTTGTGGATGATAGCACAGGTGTTGCATGGCTGTCGTCAGCTCGTGCCGTGGGGTGTTCCCTTCAGTGGGGTAACGAGCGCAACCCCTGTCGTATGTTAAATTTATCATACGAGACTACTCAATTTATTTGGGAGGAAGTGGGGACGACGTCAAGTCAGCATGGCCCTTATATCTGGGGCGACACACATGCTACAATGAAGCCGACAAAGGGTTGCCAAGTGGTAACACGGAGCTAATCCCATCAAACGGCTTCTCAGTGGGGATTGAGGGCTGAAACTCGCCCTCATGAACGCGGAATTGGTAGTAATCGCAGATCAGCTAAGCTGCGGTGAATACGTTCTCGGGTCTTGTACACACCGCCCGTCAAGTCAGCAAAGTTGGGAGCACCCGAAGTCCGATGGTTATCGGACGAAGGTGAGACCAGCGATGAGGATTAAGTCGTAACAAGGTATCCGTTCTGGAAGGAGCGGATGGATCACCTCCTTTCTAAGGAGTGTGAATAACACAGCTTGTGCCTTGCACAAGGAAGCGAAAAACGAAAAATTAAGAATTTAAAGCCATAAATTAAAACTAATTAAAAGAAAGTCTTTATAGTTTTGAGTTAATAAATTGTGGTTATTAGTTTTTAACTGTTAGTTATTAGCTTTCTCGCGCAGGGCGCGAGCCTTACACCCCCTTTTAAGGTCGCCGTTTTAGGTTAATAAACGGGACTCGCTTCCGGTCATATTTTGGATGTTAGCCTTTTCGCACTTTCTTTAGGAAATAAAGTGCGGCAAAGAAATTTTAATACTAAAACAAATAAATTCTTACTTTGCGCTCGCAAGCAAAGCTTGCCTTTCAGGTAAACTCGCTATCTCCTTCCTTTTTAAGAGAGGAAGAAAGATAGAGATATAAAAAACCCGCTTTTTAAAAAGCGGGTTTTTTGTGGTTAAAAAGCTAAATAAATTAATCGACCTTTTCCAATCTTGTTGTAGTTGTAACATGACCTTTATCATCAGTTTTAAAGGATACAATAACGGTGGAGCTGCCATTTAGAGGTTCAGTTAAAAATAAGCGAATTTTTCCTTCGTCTTCCAAAAATTCATAATCAACATAAGAAACCACCATTCCTTCTACATAATCAAGATATATAACGGGAGAGTAGTCGGCCTCATATTCGCTTTCTTTGGGATGAATAATATAGAAAGTGTCAACATCCTTATCTTTCACTGTTATTACAAAGATATCTTTATCGTTAAGAGCAGGAAAGCTTTTATAATCAGCTGTAATTCCGCTGACGGTGCTTTTGAGACTTTTGGCCTCGGTTTGGTGTAATTCTACACCACCCGATTGCCAACCTGCGTGTGCTAGCCCTGACTTTTTGGAATGGATTTGAATATGATACAAGTAATAGTCATTTCTTCCGGATCCGAAAATATTATTCATGTCGAGCCTTAATTTGTAAATATAGTTACTATCCTCATAGTCATAACTTTCTGGATTTTGAGAAAAGTAGAGTTTCAATTTAAGGTCTTTTATATCGTATTTGAGAAGATTAAGGTTAGTTCGCATATTGTAAATGTCGGATGAGAAAGTCTTCGAAGGCGTTTTTTCTAGTACGTAGTCAGAAAATGTCGGATAAATAAATAACGCAAATAATAGTAAGGCAGTGAGTGCAATTAAAGAGATATAAACGAGAGCCAGTGATGAGAATAAGAAAATTTTTAAAGGTTTGAATTTTTCCAAAGACAAAGAAAGTTTTTTAATGAATTCCATCTCACGAAAGCTTATTTTTGCTTTTAATAAAGACCTAGTTATGAAGTAAATAATGAAATATATATAGACGATTGCGTTTATCACAATAAAAGTTGCGAAAAGTGGAGGACTTTCACTCTCGGTTAAAAGAAAAAATAGTACATAGGAAGCTGAAGAGAAGAAAAATAAAGCAAAGAAAGGATACATTATTTATGTATAGCATAAAAAGAAGTTTGTAAGAAGTAAAAAGGAGGAAAAGTACAGGGAAAAGTGGGGGCAAAGGCGATCCATCATCCTTGAAAAAACCCAAGGACGACGGGTTGCTTTAGAGGTTTTTGCCCTCACCCCCACATCTTCCTGTACTAATTCAGTATATCATTACCAAAAAGTCTATAATTCCGCTTCTTTCATACCCCGAACCGGGTTCAGGATATCAAAAAAACTGGGGTGGTAGTATGTAAGTAAAGTGAATCGTGGAGCAAGGCAAAAAATAATCTGCCTTAAAAAAAGAGCATAAGTGCTCTCCACTATCAAATACTTTGCAGTCATACTGCCACCCTGGGTTAGCTTTTCCTGATTGGATCAAGAACCGCTTTTACTGCGCTTTGCAGCAAAATCAATTCTTGTCGTTGGAAAAGAAACCTATTTAACCTGGTTGCTGCCACCAATTAGGCAGATGCGAACCGATGTCCGCACAGGCTAAAATTTAGCCTCCTCTATGGCGTTCCAATTTTCCCAACTGCAATTGGGGTCCGGAAAATCCAGACGTTGGAAAACCAGGTTCCGCAAGGGTTACTTACGGAAATGTTAAGGTTCTGAAATATTTACCTACTCTGGATTTGCCGGCGCCGAGCCCAAACTCCGACCATGACCACGATCAGAGCAATCAGAGGAATCGTCCAGATTCCGAGATCCAAACCTAAGGTTTGGGTTGGAGTGGGCTGATGAGGGTTTCCAAGTGGCACCCATGCATCTTCGGCGGCGCTGTCATGGCTGACCAAGGCGGCAGGCGCGGCTGTCGGCGTATATGTTGGACTGGCATTAAGGACAGTTTGGACTTCGATGACGTTCTCCGAGGTTTTGGCTGCGGTTAAAGCAGACAGGAATTCCCCGAAGGGAGCCATATCAGCTTCAATCCGCGAGGCTGACCACCATAGCAATTGGGCGTTATCCAAGCCGTATTGTCCGGTGACAGCATCATCGAGAAGATTTTGTTTCTGGCCTATAACCTTCAGGTTAGTGCCGGATTCAATCTGGCTAGCATAGAGCAAACCGTCATTAACTGCTGCGAACCAAACTCCGGTTGGCCTGAATGCGATTGTACTCGCTGTCTGGAATTCCAGCGGTTCGTAACCCCCGAAGGTCATCTCAAAGAACTTACTGCCTACAGAGTAGACTATACCGCTAGAATCAGGACGCCAAATGGGTGAAGCTCCTCCGTAAGTTGTAGTAAGGTCCTGGTTATCAACCAGATCAACAGCAACCAATTGGTTGATCGGATTGGTGCAAAAAAGACCATTACCATCAGAACTCACGGCGGGATTGACGCAGTCGGGTGCGACCATGCGGGCATTATCACCAACCAGGTTTGTGGATTCGACAAAAGCCGAATCTGCACTCTTGTGGGTGAAGAAAAGCTCACTCTTGTATCCAGTGACGTTGAGTTCGTCCAATCCGTTAGTGGCAGTGACCTGATAAGGTGTTCCCCCAAAGATGGGTATGCTGTAGAGATCGGTGAACTTTTCTCCCTCTAGTAGGAAGCTGAAGAAGACAGTACAACCGTCTTCCGTTACCCAGATCTCCTCGTCGGGACCCGATCCAACCAAGGGAATATTGACGTGGACTGGCGGGTAGGAGATAACACCACCTTCAGGAGCAATCTCTACCTGTTGAAGGTAGATTGTAAGATTATCCTTCCAGATCAGGTATTCCTTATCTGGCTGCAGGCAGACGTACTGCGCAGGCGGATATTCGCAGGACCCATCATCCACCTCGGCTTTTGCGTCGAAATTCAATGCAGAAGCGTCCACGCACCCGCGACGAGGCGTGTCCTTCACTTCCTCAGTTTCCTGAGGAGGAAGGTCGGTTGCCGGGGGCTTTTGGGTTGCCGTCGGCCGGGGTGTTGAGATGGGCGGCACAGTCCGCGTCGCTGTCGGAGGATTGGTTGGCGGCGGTGTGGGCGGAACTGGCGTGTTCGTAGCTTGATCACCACATGGGCCGTGATTGACGTCATATTCACCCTGCTGATGATGTTTCTGATGCCCATTCCATGCCGGTTCAGGCATGCAATTCCGCCAAACACTTTCTCCCTGGCCGTTAAAATGTTCGATGTCGAGGCAATTGCCTCGCTGCCCGGGAGGACAGTCATCCTTGCCTGCAAAAACAGACTTGGGTGCCAGCAGCGTTTCAATTGCAAACACTGCCTGCGGTAATTCTGTCGGCTGGTTGTCAGCCAAGATCGTGCTGACGATAGGACCGGCGAAAGTCAAGGCCAAAACCGCCATAAATACATAAACGAAAAACTTGAAAAACTTGGACTTGTGGTCCATTTTTTACCTCCTTATCGGATTTATGGATTTTTTAATTACGATTGGATTCAAATATTTCAGTCTTGGCTGAGTGTTTCCCACCTTCGCCTTATCCCCGGACTGAGCAGGGGTTAATTCAGAACCTTTGTTAATGTGCAAAAAATATGATTAATGATTGATAGTTAATCGCAATTGACTAACTATCCATTTTTAATCACCTCCCATTGACTTAAAAATTTTCATTTGTTTTAATGACTTATGGTTCTAATTAAGAAAGACCTGGATTTGATTAGAGGTGTTGTCGAAAACTCTCTTGAAAGATCTTTTAGAGACCCTGAAAATCCTCTAAAGAAAGATATTTTAAGCTTTAAATCA
Organism: Candidatus Woesebacteria bacterium RIFCSPLOWO2_01_FULL_39_61; assembly: GCA_001793155.1. Taxonomy (GTDB): domain Bacteria; phylum Patescibacteriota; class Microgenomatia; order UBA8517; family UBA8517; genus WO2-FULL-39-9. The sequence goes on along the minus strand of MGHI01000021.1, from coordinate 17,123 downwards.
GAAATACTTGGTGAAATACAAAAACTTCGTGAAGATGTTACTATTGTTGTTGGCTATCGAGACAAAATTGAAAACCACAACAAAAGAATCAAAGAACTTGAAAAAATTCATCCTCGCGGTCGTCATCTTTCCTCGTAATTTTAAAAGTGCTATTTAAGTTTCGTCTACACCCTTCGATTCCTCTCAGGAAAAGACTCATCATTACGCTAACTTAGTGCAGGGGAGCGCGGAGGCAAACCAAAAGCGTCTAAATATGACGTGATTTGCCCCGGCGCTTCCGTGCGCTATTACTATTTATATTTATTAAGGTCCTTAAAACGAATAAACCGCGCTCTCGAGGCGCGGTGTAACCGTCAAATAAAATAATTGGTTTTTCCTAACTACTAACTACCAACTACTGTCTACTAATACACCTCTAAAGCATTTACTCTAGTATCCTAGAGTGTGAGCACTATAACATACTGAGTGCTATTTGTCAAGCCACAATCATGTAAACAGATTGTGGCGCCGTCCCTCGTCCCTTGTACGAGTAAGTACTAAATATCCCAATAATATCTATTTCTTTACTTGTCTAAACAGAATATTACTTTCTTGCTTGCCCAAGAAAGTAATCAAAGAAAGGCACCCTGTGAGTTTTTGAGCTTATCCTTGTTCGCTCATGCTCTATCTTTCAGACTCGTCCTCGCGAAGCACCTCGCGAGGTCTCAAACAGGTGAAAGACAAAATCTTAAGTATTCACTCACAACGCCAAGAGCAAAAACTCAACGGGATTATATGATGGCCGGTACATATATTCAAGTTATAGGACTTTTCACAAACATTTTTCACTCTTGGAAAAACAATACTAGAGGGTATTCAAGGCTAATTTTACTATAATTTCAAGAGAGCCGTGTCATACCATGACACGGATGAATTGAATTTAGAGCCAACATCTTCCTTTAGAGGCTTAATCCTTGGTTATTCATATAAATAAAGGAAAGCTCTGGACACTTTGCCCAGGGAAGATGTTACAAGTTTTTACAACGTATAAGCAGTGCCAAAGCTCTGCTTACCAAGTTCTTTTACCTTCTCTGATTTTGAGGATTATAAGGTCTTTGGGGTTCTTCTTTCAGTATTTCTGGTGAATCCAAACCCATATCCTTCGGGTTTGGGACAGGATCGGATACGGTTACCTTCTTGGTATATCGTTCGCGGGATACTTTTATAACCTTTTCCCTATTTTGGTTGGACGAGATTGGAAGCGGAAGGGTATTGGCCAAAAATGGCCTTGTGGTATGGCCGTCAATCATAAGTTTCAAGGCAATTTGGTAATTTTGGATATTAGCAAGATCGGCTGGGGCAAATACTTCGGCAAACTCTTTATGGATTATGGCAGCGTCATCCGCGCCAACCGAGAATGAGATTAAGGTACCGGCGTTACCTAAAATTGCTTTTTGAATCTCATCGGGAATTTGGGCCATATATTGGTTTGCCAAGGTTAAGGCTAAGCCGAATTTTCTTGCTTCGGAGAGAATCTTAATAAAAGAGTCTGTTGCGAAGTTTTGAAACTCGTCGACGTATAAGTAAAACGGAATTCTTTGCTCTTTCGGTATATAGACCCTCCGCATTGCGGATAGTTGGAATTTCGTAATAAGCATGGCGCCCAAAAGTGCAGCGTTATCTTCTCCCAATTTTCCTTGGGATAAATTAGCAAGCAGAATTTGTTGGCCATTCATAACATCGTCTAATGAAATGGTGCTTTTGGGATTGCCAATTATTCGCCTGATCATTGGCGAGGTAACGAATTGGCCCACTTTATTTTGAATTGGCGCGATGGCTTCTTTTTGTAGTCTATCCGGCATTTTTTCATATTCATCGGTCCAAAAGTGAATAAGGGCGTTATCTGTGATTTTTGCTAATATTCTGTTTCTGTAGGATTGACTGGCTAAAATTCTTAAAACGTCTGCGAGGGTAGTGTTGGGTATTTCAGACAAAGTCATAAAACAATTTCTTAAAATATATTCCATTCGTGCAGACCAGACGTTCGCCCAAACTTTAGTAAAAATGCTCATTAATCCTGAAACAACCAATTCCGCTTCCTCGCGGTTAGTTACTTCCAGAGGATTTATATTAATCGGATAATCACGGTCGGCCGGATTGAAATAAATAGTGTCGTTTATCCTACCGCGGGGGATATAGTCGAGTATATCGTCACAAAGATCTCCGTGAGGATCGATAACGGCGACGCCTCGGCCTTTTTTAAAATCATCTATAACCATATTGGCGATCATCGTAGACTTACCAGTTCCCGTTTTTCCTACGGTCCAGATATGTCTTAATCTGTCTTTATTTTTTATGCCGAAAATAGTTTCCTTATTTCTGAAAAGGGTTCTTGCAAAAAAGTTAATTTGGGCTTTTTCTTCGTCACCGAGGTCCGTCGCAACGGGTAAATTGGCCGGCGGCTCAGATAGAACTGAAGTTCCCCATAAAATTGATGGGACCTTTATTTTTTCGCTAGGCAGATGCCAAAGTGTCGCTAGCTCAACAATATTTAACATCTGCCCCTCCTTAGTTAGACGTTTTCGCAATAGTTCCTCCTCTTTATTTTTTCCGAAGTAACTTGCGCTTTTTGTGTAAAGAGAATTTCCCTCTGACCTGTTAAATACTCCCATGGCATTCGACAACTCTGTTAGGGTTTTCTTCGTATTTGATATGATACGCATTGATACCCTGAAACCTGGGTAAGAAATTTTTTCATTTATTATATTTGCGTCCGGTCTTGCGGAATAAGTTCCATTCTCATTTTTCACACCCTGTTCGGCAAAAAGTTTACCCTTCGCTTGCCAGGAACTGTCTACCGACTGGAGAGCATACTGGATAATTGTTATCTCATCCGGCTCTGATTGAGCAAGAACTGATAGGACTGAGGACAAGGGATCGATGTCTTGGAACTTATCAAAAGTTGCAATCGGATAGTTATTCCCTTGACGTAAAAACACTTTTACATAATCGACTACCTGTCCTACCAGCGGATCTTTTATTTTTTCAATTATGGCAAGTGGATAGTTTGATTGGATTTGGGTTTCAACAAAAGGGACCAATTCCGGATCACAAACAATCATGAACCCTATTTGCTGGTTGATAAGAGCAATTTCCAATGCGAATGCTTTCGGTTTTTTCCCGAGTAATCTATCCAGAGCGGATAGGGGGTTAATTTGAGTCAACGCCGACAGAAATGTTTTTGCCGCTTCCGGCGTTACCTCGGTATTTCGGGGTAGCTTTAAAAGTAGAATAATTAAGTTATCATTCATTGCTTATATTATATAAGGAAGTTGTGGGTTGTGGGTAGTAAGTTGTAAGTAACAGATTAATAATTTAAAATAACGAGACTAGGGAGCTTGGTTCAGCGGTAAGCGGAGCTTGGCACTGCTAGCGCATTGTAAGCAGAGCTTGGCCGCTTCACCAAAATGATTAGGACTTTGGTTCAGCGGTAAGCGGAGCTTGACCATTTGTCAAAGCAAATGGTAGAGCGCTTTCCTGATGACAAACGAAGTTTGACATATCGAAAATTGCAAACGGGGGCACGTAGTTCACTGGTAGAACGCTTACCTGATAAGTAAGAAGTAGATAGTTCGATTCTATCCGTGCCCACAAAAAAGAGTGACCGCAAGAGTACGCACGTTTTCACTATAAGAAAGAAGTACAAGGTTCGACTCCACGGTTGCCCACACCTAAGAAAGAGGTGCTAGGAGAGTAAACCAAGTCTGACTTGGTCGACTCCTTGAGAGCGCGCAGATCTCGCAATTTACATTAAATTATCGAGATAAAGTATTATTAGATATAATATATTTAATGGATGAAGAAACTACTGAAGTACGAACACCAGGTTCAGAGACATTGACTTATAAAGAGTTTTCAGGACCCGCTGAACAACTACTAATTAAAGCTAAAAATTACAAAAATGATGCCTTTGCGATGGCTGGAATTACTTTGGCTACGGTGACAGGAGGTTTGGTGACAACTCAAGCGCCAGAAGGTCCGTTTAAGTATATAGCCATAGGCTTAAATTCAGCTGGAGTATTATTTGGTGGCAGTTCAGCAATAAGTGAAGCAAGAAGTTACTTTAGAACAAGGGAACTGATAGAAAAGTTAGATGTAACAGAAAAGACTGCCGTAGACATTCAGCAGCAAGTTATAAAATCTTTATCAATAAATTCCTACGATGGTGCGGAAAGGGTTCGTGTTGAGTTGCATGATTCTCGATCCTTTGATGAGATTGAAGGCGAACTTAAATTGGCAACACAGGCACAAGATAACGAAAAGATTGTAGGCTTGAGAGAAGAGAGAGCAAAATTAATCGGATGCGCTAACGGAATAGGATTATTCGAGGGAAGTTCTGAAGAACAGGAGGAAAAAGAACGAGAATTTTATTTTAGAGGAAAATTAGGACTCGATACTAGCGGAGTGGAAGAAGCCGTAAGATGGTTCGGTCGCGGAGGTGAGGTGGCAGTTACACATGTGGGTCAAGATCCAAAAATGGAAGGTATGGTCGCAGAATATCGAGATTTACGAAGGAAAGAGTGGGAATGGGCCTGGGCAGTTGCGAATGGAGAAGAGCAAAGAGCTGGCAGATTGGCTTACGATTTCAAAGCACTTGGTTGGATGGGAGATCCCAGGAAAGAGTTGGTTGATGAAGTGGGGGATTTAATGAAATTGAGGACGGGGCCCTCTGCTTAAGGATTAATAAAATGAATGATCAATTAGAAAAAGTTGAAAAGGTGATTGCGAGATTAGTTGAATATTCCGGACTTGATGAAGAGCAAAAAATTGTATTTTACAAAAACATTACGGAAGGTCTGCTAGCAAATATAATTGGGGGTAGTACTAATTTTGTTAGTGGTGAGACTATCGAGAAAGTAAAGAAAGCTATCGCAGATAGCAATTCAACAGAGGAGGATCTAAAAAGTACGACGGAAGCATTTTATAAAGAGTTGGGCAAAACTGAAGAAGGACAGAAATTAGTATCAGATAAGGTAACAGAACTTTTGGATAAGTTGATATTTTCGGTTTCGACACACTTCACTAAGGAGCAAACAGACGGACTCGTTAGACTTCTGAGTGAAATTAATCCGAGTTAAAGATGGGATGCAAGGAAAGTACCCAAGTCTGACTTGGTCGATTCCTAGACGGCCCACCAAAATAAAGTACTCCATAGCCCAACTCTGTTATTGACTGAATTAGAATTATGGGATATAATTCTCGTCATTGTTTTCGGTTCATTGACAAAATCTAGTGTGGATGATATGAAACTCGTAAGAGACCACCTTGCAAGTTTCGTGTCATCGACTATGATGACTTAAGACCTTTTTTTGTAAGCAGTTTATGCGTTTACATTTTAAATTTAAAAAAGGTCTTTTTCTTTTTTGCACTTTAACAGCCGAATAGCACTAATATCTTTTTCATAACGAGCTGGTGCCCTGAGTGGTCTTTAATGAGATAAGGCCAGTCTGGGCATTAGCTCAAAAAAAAAGAAAAAGCTAATTTATTGTTTTATTAGGAGGTGAAAAACCAAGATTCCAATCTTTTGAAATCTCAATGAAAGGAGACTTCGTATGCGTATAAGGGTCGTTCCTCAAAAACTTGGCGTTGTGGTTATGAAGAATGATCACGAGATCGACCCAGAACTCACACAGCAACTTAGACAAGGAAGGAACTTAGATATCACCAAGGCCAGAACGGTTCACTCGTTCCGTCCAATTCTTCAAGTTCAACTGTTGCCTACTGGAGAGATTTCTGGTCTGATTTCTATCGTCAAGTTTAATTATCAACTGAACGGTAACTGGGTATGGACATGGCTTCAACCTCAACAGTTTGAAGTTAACTCCATGTTTTACCCTGACGTGCTTCTCAATCTTGACCCTTACCGCTCACGAAACAGAATGGTTGGGGTATGGGAGGTAACCGCCGAGATCGCGTTTGTTCGCGAGCGTCAACTTGCAAATATTCCCTCGGGAAGGAAGCGGGATTTCTTGATGAACTTAACTTATCAAGATGTCGCCAGTTTCCGCTGGGAAATTAGCCCACAGATTGATAGTCGTCTTACTCCTACAGGGGAACGAACAACTGGTGTAAATCCTGAAAGATTGAGCCAAGTAACAGTTTCGATGGAGGACATCTAATGTACAGATATCACTGGTTCTCCAACTATCCTGGCTACGACTGGAATCCAACTAAGGGCTACAACGCCTTATTCGCTGAGCAGGTTCGCCTGATCAGAGAGTGGTTTTCACTTCAAAAAACCAAACGCCCAGGAGTAGAAGAAACAACTGGCAAATGGAGACTGTACGATTTACAAGGTCAAACGGTCTTCATATCCGTGGATAAATTTGAGTGGCGGGATTATACCCGAAGAGCTGGAGGTATTACACCAGTCTTTAAACTTCGACTCCGTATTGCCCGAGAAAAACCCAAGGGTTTTGTCGCATGGGTCTTAAATGATGACAGTCGAAGGGGAATGGAAGTTTTTTTACAGCAAACTATGCACATAGAATTTCCGAGCGATTATCCGGATCAACCCCCGCGATTTAGAATCGATAATCGCCGTTACGACGTCGAGTCGGCATCTCACAGCCATCACATGTTTGAAGGGGGCTGGTTTTGCATACTTGCAGGCTCAGGTGATTGGTCTCGTTCGCGAGATACGATTATTTCCGGACTCAACGCCGCACTCGACTGGGTCGTATGGCATTTCAACAAGTTTGGCTGGTAAGAGGATAATCCTATGATAGAACCAATAATTTTTATCACCAAACAGGCACTGTATGAGATGGTCAATGAAGTCCTAAGGTTCCCGGAAATTGAAACTGCTTGGGGCTTGTATGGCCTTATTTTTCCGAACGAAACAACGCTTGTTACTGGTATCCTGAAAGCCTCCGCCTCGGACATTGTCCGAAAGTACGCCACCACCACTCTCGGTGGAAATAGGCAGGCTGAGGCTGTGAGATGGTTAAGCTCCAATCACAAGATCCTTAAAAAGATGAATGTCTCGCCTGATGAAGCGCGGTTCGCCTTTCTCTTCAAAGGCCACTCGCACCATGTACTGGGTGTGGACAGTTATTCATCTCAGGATCACGCTTCGATTTTTGAAGCAGTCGAGAAAGATGGATTAGAAATTGCAATCGGTCCTTTGGCGACACTTGAAACGAAAGGTCCGGATGTCAATTATCTGGCTTCATGGAGAGGGACGATGGTTATTGATCAAAGCCAGCGTGTTTGGCTTAGATTTTACTATCTTTCCCGTTCGATGCTAGAGAACAGAGTTCGCCGAGCCAGGCTTATCGATCCCATCGTTGTCGACGCCGTTGATGTTCCTGTGGTGCCGCCGTTAGGTTGGCAATTTACGCGGGAAGATGATTATCTGGAGCAATTGAGGCATATCAAGAATTACGGTTGCCAAGTCCAGGTGATTCTTCGCGAAATCCGCAACGGTCCTCCTTTTGAGGTTCAATTTCTGGTTTCTAAACCAAATTGGCGGGGGATGTTGTCCATAGTGACAGATTGGGATTTTCCCAAAACAGCCCCGACTTTTCAGGTCTTGAATCCGACCAAAGGGTCGAGTGAAGCTGGTGACTACGAGGGCGCCAAGTATCTTTTAGAGGAGCCTTTGTGGAGTCCTGAATTCGATTTGATCGAGGTAGTTTTTCGCCTCGAGGCAAGAGGGGAGTTGTAATATGGAACTTCACAGGATTGAAGGTGTTCTTGATCTATCAATGGTCAGGACTAAAAAACTCCTCTTTTTGGGATTGGGAAGCCTCGGAAGTTTAGCCCTGGCAAACCTGGTTTATCCATGGAAGCAGATCGTTTTGGTTGATCCGGAAGTGTTTGAAGAGGATAACGTTGAGCGTCATCTACTGGGCAACGATAGTGTCGGACAACCCAAAGCTGAAGCCTTAAAAAGCTGGCTTGTAAACAAGGGCGTTAATCCCGGTACAATTGTAATTCATGTAGGATACGCTCAAGAGTTTCTTCACCTGCACAATGATGCAGATATCGCTGTCGTTTCCATCGATAAGCGCAGACCCAACGACGATGTCAACGTCTGGGCTATCCAAAACCGCGTTGCTGCTGTCTACGGAGGGATTTATCCCAACGGTATCGGAGGACACGTTATGTTTATCCCCCGACCGGCAGATGTATGTTATCTTTGTGCACAACACCGTATGGGTGGCGAATACGAAGGAAAGCCGACCGACGATTATGGCGTTAATATTGCTGAGTTAGTTGATGAGCGAGGTGACCTTCGCGCAGTTCCGGCCCTTTATTGGAACATCAGCGCTGTTGCATCAGACATGGCCGATCTGATCATAGATTACTTGGAAGGAGGTGAGATTCCTGCTCAAGTTTTAGTTCGGGCTAATTCCTGGGAACCGATCCTGAATATTCCACAGGGAAAAAAGCTCAAAACCGTGGCAGCATTTATTGCCAGCCAAGCTTCTTTGGGGTTGATACCAAATTTAAAGCTCAGCAAGCTTAATAAAGGGTATCAGTTACTAGCCCAAAGGAGTGTTTTTGCCTTGGAGCTTAAACAGTCGGATCGCTGTCCGCTCCACTCGACCCAACTTTCAGCTGAAGATATCTAACTTGGAGGATTTTGCAATGTCTCACAAACCCGAGCATATCGAGAACACTGAACTCGCTCCCGTATGGGACGAGCTTTATGCTGAAGCTTTGGCCGCCGGCGTCGATGCCGAATCTGCGCCAGTCGTCGTCAAAGACGAATCCCGCCGCGGTGCCTTGGAGGCTCTCGCTGCCGTCGGTGGTGCAACCGTGACCGATTCCCCGGAGGGCATGAGCGTTCAGCTCGCCTTTGAAGCCGAGGAAGAAGGCGAGGAGCACGAGGCTGATGTGACAGCTGCCGCGAAGCCTCATACCTTCGCTGACGAAGAGTAGTTGCTCCTCCGGCGGTACAAACTGAATAAGTGCTATTCGGCGCGCACATAGTTGACGATTAGTTTCGTCAACCCCGGTGGGACTTGAGGAAGTCAAATGCATCTTGATTTGCGGTTTTCCGCTTTTCGAACCTTGCTATGATTTCTCTCAGTCCCCCGGGACCTTTTTTTACTTCACTAATTTTTTTACCCAGAATTTCCTTCAAACATACTTACGTTATTCTCTTCACTCAATTCACTTTTTTGAAACTTAGCATTCGAAGAACGTTAAGACCGGATTTTTTAGTTTGATATCGTGACTACAGTTTTTTAATCATCTAGAAAAAGAGGGTATTCTTAACGAGTTGGCACAATGAATAGTGTGTTTTCTAGGTAAAATCGGGGATTTTTAAACATTTCAGGGTGGGAAAATCTGTAACAAAATTCACACACAAGCTCCGGTAATTTATCCATTGTTACATGATGATACATTCTTCGTATGAATGTACGCGTATTGACGGAATTTGCAATAACCCGTATAATGTACTTTGCCTTTGAGGCAAATTACTTGATGAAAGTGGTAACAAACAATTCCAAACTTGATTTTAGAGCGCATATTGCGTGTAACTAGTAAGGAATTGGAACTCCATTAGGTAACCGGCCTCAGAGCCGGATTTTTCGTTTTACAACTTTAAAAATTTAAAAATAGCAATAACGACCCGACGGCAAATGCTCCTCGAGCCGTGAACGAATAGTTCTAAAAAGGCGAGAGGTAAATTGCGGCGGGTTTATCAATTTAAAAGTGGACAAAAGTATTCGCTATCAAGAGCTTTTGAAAAAGCGTGAGAAAGCCCGTGAGAAATTGGATCGGGCCAAAAAAGCCCTTGGCCATCCGCATCTTGATTTTATGTCCGCGCATGATTTAGCCGAGAGTGATTTTAAAGTCTGGTCAGCTTACCTGGCAGACATAGAGAAAGAAATAAAGGAATTGGAGGATCTTTTAAAAATTAAAAAAACAAATTCCGAAGGAATTTTGAGAGGAGGAACAGCGAAGCGATAAAGCTTCGGTCTCGAAAGGACGATAGCTGATAAGCAAAGCTCGTTCCGACGAGGGCCCGAAGTTTAACTGGTTGAACGCTACATTTGCAATGTAGAGGTAGGGAGTTCGACCCTCCCCGGGTCCACCTCGTTTTACTCGGTGCAGGCACATTGAAAGACTTTAGTTGATGATGAGGAGCTTAAGCGACGAATTAGTAGCTGGTTATCAGCAGTTAGCCTCCGGCTCGGTGAGCCACCGGTTCGGAGAGCGGAAGATTATTTCTTAACCGCGAACTTCTGATAACTGCCTATTAATTAAGAATTATTAAAATTATTAATTAAAAGCATTAATTAAATAGGTAATTAGGAGATTAGTAACTTTTGGATTCAAGTTAATATTTACTAACTAATAATAAATAACTAATTACTTAATATTGTACTTTGACATCTGGAGAGAAAGGTCGCATGCCTCGTGCATGGCACGAGGAATTTCCAATTACCAATTTTCAATTTTCAAATAAATCTCAATTTATTAAATTTCAATTTTCAAAACAATTAATTTAAGACAGTTTTGAGAATTTGGAATTTTAGATTTGTTTGTGATTTGGATTTTGTGATTTGGGATTTTCTCATGCTGTGCATGAGGTAATAGTTTTTACAGAACGCAGACAGTGGATGCCTTGGTATGAAGTACCGAAGAAGGACGTACATGATCACGATAGTCGTCGGGGAGGAGTCACGATCCTGTGATCCGGCGGTGTCCGAATGGGGAAACCCACAGCGCTTCATCGCGTTGGACTCGTGCCCCAAGGGGCACTTCAAACTGTTAACACTTAACTTTTAACAAATTAACAAGATAAAGCTCAATAACATTTTTAGCTTTCGGTTAATAGTTAATTGTCAATTGTTGATAGTTCGAAGTGCCTAATAAGGCAGGTAGAGGGTACCACCCGAACTGAAACATCTAAGTAGGGTGAGGAAGAGAAATCAATAGAGATTGCGTCAGTAGCGGAGAGCGAAATCGCAACAGCCTAAACCACTGTGCTTCGCACAGAGCTTTTAACATTTAACTTTTAACAAATTAACTAAAAAAGCGTAATCTTAATTTTATATTTTCTTTCTTAAGTTGATAGTTAATTGTTGATTTGTTGAGGGTTCCGCGCGGAGTGCGGTGGGGTTGCAGGACTCCGATATGGGACCTCGTTAGATAGCTGAATGACTTGGAATAGTCAATCATAGAGAGTGAAAATCTCGTAAGCGAAATCAAGCGGGGCTCTAGGAGTATCCTAAGTATCCCGATGCAAATACTTCGGGAGAATCCGGGGGAACCATCCTCCAAGGCTAAATATACTTCATAACCGATAGTGAACAAGTACCGTGAGGGAAAGGCGAAAAGATGAGCGGGACGCTCAGTGAAATAGAACCTGAAACTGTTTGCGGACAAACCGTCAGAGCTGCTGTGCAGCTCTGAACAATTAACTTTTAACTTTTAACAAATTAACCAATAAAGAGCTTGCTTTAGAATTTTATATAACTCTTTAAGTTAATTGTTAATTGTCAATTGTTGATAGTTCAGCGCTGTGCAACAGTGATGACGTGCCTATTGAAGAATGAGCCGGCGAGTTGCCGCGTAGCGCATAGTCTAACCGAGTCTGACTCGGGAAGGCGCAGGGAAACCAAGTCTGAATAGGGCGATTAGCGCGAAGTGGCAGACCCGAAACCAGGTGATCTATCCATGAGCAGGGTGAACTCCGTCGAAAGACGGAAGGAGGCCCGAACCCGTTGATGTTGCAATATCATGGGATGACTTGTGGATAGTGGTAAAATGCCAACCGAACCTGGAGATAGCTGGTTCTCCCCGAAAGGTCTATAGGGACCGTGGTAGTGTAAAGCATAGAGGTGGTAGAGCTACTGAATGGGTAGGCGAGGGTAACCGAGTCTACTTAACCAAACTCCGAATAACTCTATGGATCCGCTACTAGACAGTCATATCGGGCTAAGCTGATATGACGAAAGGGAAACAACCCAGACTTTCAGCTAAGGCCTCTAAATCACAACTAAGTTTCAAAGGAAGTCAGTATCCCCAAACAGCCAGGAGGTTGGCTTAGAAGCAGCCACCCTTTAAAGATAGCGTAACAGCTCACTGGTCGAGGATGCGGGCGCCTAAAATTTATCGAGGATAAGTTGTGTGCCGAAGCTAGAGATGCTCGTACTTCGTACGAGATTTATCATTTTTCATTTTTCATTATCCACTTAATTTCAATTGATCAATTTTCAAATTGTTAAATTAATGGCAGATGTTAAATGATTAAATGAACGATCTCGCACGGAGTGCGAGTGTGGTAGGGGAGCGTTCCATGTGCAGTGAAGTTCGTCTGTAAGGACGGGTGGAGTGCATGGAAGTGAGAATGCCGGCATGAGTAGCGTATATCCCGGTGAGAATCCGGGACGCCGAATACCCAAGGTTTCCGTCGCTAGGTTCGTCCACGACGGGTTAGTCGGCACCTAAGGCGAGGCCGTATGGCGTAGTCGATGGGTGACAGGTCAAAATTCCTGTATTTACCTTGAATCGAAAGAGCGTGCGTAGCACGCAGCGCATAGAACATAGCGCATAGCGCAGAGATTAAGATTTGTTCAATTCTTTTTCCTATGCACTTTGCACTTTGAACTTTGCTCTGCATGCTGCGCATGCTAGTTGGGGACTGACTGAGTTGGATAGCTAGGGCCCCTTCGTGAAGTTGGGTGTAAGTTGCAAAATAGTGTCAGTTGGAAAATCCGCTGATGTGATTAATTGAGCAGTGATGCAAAGCTGGCAGAAATGCTGGTGATCCTAACCTATTCAGCTTACAAGAAAAGGTTCGCAACGAGATTTAAGATAAGCCGTACCGCAAACCGACACAGGTGGGTTGGTAGAGAATACTAAGGCGATCGAGAGAAAGAGGCTTAAGGAACTCGGCAAATTAGCTGGACGTAAGTTCGCAAGATGTCCTTCCCGACAGCGCAAGCTTGTCGGGATACAACAAAAGAATGCTAACCGACTGTTTATCAAAAACACAGGTCCGTGCAAAAGCGAAAGCTGAAGTATACGGGCTGATGCCTGCCCAGTGCCGGTAAGTGAAGAGGATCCCTGACTCCGCAAGGTTTTTGGGGTGAATTCAAGCTCCGGTAAACGGCAGCAGTAACTATGAAACATTTGTAGTTCTAAAAGTCGACTATATGCTGGAACATCCGGTTGTATATGTTGGTACTAGATTAGATAATTTATTTAGTGAAAATCCAACATCGGACGTTGTTCAGTGCGCCGCGTCAAACGCGGCTGGCACGTTCGACGTGCCGGACAATCAGCAGGAAAGGCCTTTCTGGAAATAATATTGGATATTTTCTTGCAGGATTTGTAGAAGGAGAAGGAAGTTTTAATGTCTCATTACGACGAAAAGTTGATTATAAAGTTAATTGGCAAGTAGTGATGAGTTTTAATGTTTCGCAAAAAGATCCTTCAATTTTATTTCTGTTAAAACAGGAGTTGGATTGCGGGATTATTAAAGTTAGAAAAATTGACAAACTTTATTCTTTCGATGTAACAAATCCACAAGATATAATCCGAAAAGTCATTCCGTATTTTAAAAGATTTCCTATTGTTTCAGTATCAAAAAGGAAGAACTTTGCAATATTTTGCAAAATTGCTTCTTTAATGGATAAAGGGGAACACAGGAGTATAGATGGTCTCAGGAAAATTCTCGAACTTCGGGAGAGAATTAACGTAGGAAAAGGTAGGACCAGAAAGTATGGAATAAAAGATATTTTTCCTGAAATGGAATCCTCAGAGACTATACGTCGACCTTCGGTATTAAAACCGGAGATGATATAGTCCGACCTCTATAGCGATATAGAGACTACGTAACCATCCGTAGCATGTAACAAAAGTGAACTGTTCTACGGTAGCGAAGTTCCTTGTCGGGTAAGTTCCGACCCGCACGAAAGGCATAACGAGTTAGCAACTGTCTCGAGCCTCTACTCGGCGAAATTGCGATGGCTGTGAAGACGCGGCCTACTTCCATCAGGACAAAAAGACCCCGTGGAGCTTTACTGTAACCTGGTATTGTTTTGTGCGTTTTAATTGTTTAGTGTAGGAGGGAGGTACGTTCATTTACTGAACGTACCACAAGTGAAATACCTCCCTTTGAAACGTTTCAAATCTTACTTAATTCCGATGAAGACTCGGAAAAGAAAAGTGCTAGGTGGGCAGTTTTACTGGGGCGGTACCTTGCCAAAAGGTAACGCAAGGGCACAAAGGTCGGCTTAGCACGGATGGACATCGTGCTGAATGTGTAAAAGCATAAGCCGGCTTGACTGCGACAGCGACGGCTGGAGCAGGTGCGAAAGCAGGTTTTAATGATCCTCCAAAGTCATGTGGGTGACTTGGAGCTTAACGGATAAAAGCTACCCCGGGGATAACAGAGTAGTCGCGCCCGAGAGTCCATATCGACGGCGCGGATCGCTACCTCGATGTCGGCTCATCACATCCTGGGGCTGGAGAAGGTCCCAAGGGTTGGTCTGTTCGCCCATTAAAGTGGTACGTGAGCTGGGTTCAGAACGTCGCGAGACAGTTGAGGCTGTTTTAACATTTCAGCCTGACATTTCGAGCTGTCTTCCTACAAACGTTCATGAACTTTCTGTTTGAACTACAGAGAAGAGGTTCTGTTAATGTAGGTTCGGTAAGTCCTACCGAGATAAATCTGGCTATATGCTGGAAAATCTTGTTAAATGTTAATCTACTAGTATATAATTTAGTTACTAGTGAAAATGATTAACCTGAGATGATCAGCAGGAAAGGCTAGTTATATATGTCCATTAAAGTCAGTGATGACTATCTTGTCGGCTTTGTAGAAGGAGAGGGAATGTTTTACATAGGTGTAGTTCCCTCCAAAGAAACAAAAACAGGCTGGCAAGTTATCTATTTTTTCAAAGTATCTCAGAATCCAAGCGGCAAAGTTGTATTAGATCAACTTAAACAAAGGCTCGGATGCGGATACATAAAAATGAATAGTCAAACTGATTTGACTGACAAATCTTTAGCATATGTTGTGAGAGATCTGCCTAGTCTAATGGAAAAGATTATTCCTTTTTTTGAAGACAAATTGGTCATTAAAAGAAGTAATTTTGACAAGTTCAAGAAAGTTCTCGAGCTTGTTTACAAAAAAGATCATTTGTTTAAAAACGGAATTAAGGAAATTTTGGATATTGCTTACTCAATGAATACCCAAAAAAGAAGAGTAGGTAAAGAAGAAATTCTGAAAGCATATACAAACTAGACTCCCCACAGGCCATACGCCAGAGGCCGCGGAGCTCGAAAGAGCGAAGTGGTCAAGATATGGTCGGACCCCATTGGCGACAGTGGGAACTAGCAGGAACAAGAAACTAGCTAGTAATAATTACTATTTAACAATAATGTCGGACTCTATCCGGTGGAAGCGTTTGAGTTTTGAAGGGAGCTGGCCTCAGTACGAGAGGACCAGGCTGGGGGAATCCCTGGTGTGCCGGTTGTCGCGTCAGCGGCAGCGCCGGGTAGCTATATTCCCACGGGATAACCGCTGAAAGCATCTAAGTGGGAAGCCCACCCTAAGATTAGAACTCATAGATCCCTCGAAGACCACGAGGTTAATCGGCAGGCAGTGGAAGTCCTGTAAAGGATTAAGCTTACCTGTGCGAATCGATCGAAAAAAACTTTTTCTCGTCGAGTCTGACTCGACGAGGCGACTTTTCTTTCCAGATTTCAAGGTACAAATTGTATAACAATTTGTACCGCAGTCCGCCGACCAACCTTGGCACGAGACCCATCAGACGGGTTCGAGTGCGAAGTTAAGGCGGGCAAAGTACAATCCGCCAGTTGGCGGATTTCAGGCTAGTGTCCTGGTGACGATAGCGGGGTGGTACGATCTCTTCCCATTCCGAACAGAGTCATCAAACGCCTCAGCGCCGACGATAGTAGGGGGGCAACTCTCTGCGAAAATAGGTCATCGCCAGGACAGTAGTCTGAAAATACTCCACAACTTATCTTCATTGTCTTATTTTTATTATTTAATTTATCTCCAATATCCTTATATAGTTTTTCACTTTCTTGCTTACCCAAGAAAGTGAATTAAAGAAGGGAACCGCTTAAATTTTTCAAGCTTTCAATGTCCTCGTTCGTGTCATGCAAAAAGCTCACACTCAAACACTTGAGAGTTCGATTTTTTTGCTTTTTTTAAGAAGAACTCACTCGACATTTCAAGATTTCAAAATTTGGCGGATAAATAA
This sequence comes from Candidatus Woesebacteria bacterium RIFCSPLOWO2_01_FULL_39_61, assembly GCA_001793155.1. GTDB lineage: Bacteria > Patescibacteriota > Microgenomatia > UBA8517 > UBA8517 > WO2-FULL-39-9. The sequence goes on along the minus strand of MGHI01000021.1, from coordinate 882 downwards.
GAATAGATTAGTTCAAAATACATCATCGCCAGGACAGTAGTCTGAAATAAATCAGAACCACTTATCTCTCTACAATTAATCTAATATTAATTTCTTATATACCCCTAAACCCATCGATAGAAACTTAATTGCGACTATGTTATTTTATATTTAAAATGGTTCATGGATAATCTCGCATCAAAAATAATCAAATTCTTTTTATTAATATTTCTAATAGTGTCTTTTGCAATTTTTGCTCCTAATTACTTCGCGTGGCTTAGATACCCACGCTTACGTTTTGATCTCACATTCTACGCTTTAATTGTCGTCGCCTCTTTTTTATATACGTATCATACATTTAAAAAAGAGCATCTCAAGGAACCAAGATTCTGGTTGAAATTTCTGGTGATACTTATTGCTTGTTTTATTGTCTCTCAATTTGTTCTGAACCTCATAGAACCCTTCATGTTTGAGATTACCATATAACGAGTCGCTACGGTCCAATACAGCCTTGTTTACGGTAGAGGAATACGGAATCATCTACTTCAAACACTTGAATATTCGATTTTTTTGCTGTTTTAAAGTATTTGCTCAACCACTCAAGAATTCAGAATTAGGCGGATTGTTATTTTTACTTGAAATATTCTTATCGCCAGGACACTGTTCTGAAATTGTCACACCTCCAGCAGTAACTGCTTCAAACAAACCCTATAATTTTTGACTTTTTCTTCAAAACTTTTTATAATCACTCAAATTTGATACCAATTATTAAATAAATTGGTTTTTCATTTCGTACATTAACAACTTTGAAATGTAGACAATAAAAATTCTGTCGGCGGCATCTTGTTGCCCATGACAATATAAATAACAGTCGTGAGCATTAACAATGCCGCTGGCAGGAGC
>MGHI01000020.1 GCA_001793155.1 Candidatus Woesebacteria bacterium RIFCSPLOWO2_01_FULL_39_61 | reverse complement strand
CCAAAAGAGCACACCTAGGTCTTAACAGGAAAACACCCAATGATATTTTGAAAGAGTACCAAGTGACGGATATTTAAGTAAACATACCGAGACGATTAATTAAGGATATTGCAACGGTAATCTTTTAGCTTGATTGGTCTGCATTTTTCCCTGGGATTGGTTTCATAGCCTACAAATACCGTGTAACCCAACGGATCCTTGATTTCAAAAATATTAGTTAGAAAATGTTCCTTAGCTTGATTTCCCGATATCGACAGGGAATCACCAACTAAAATCTGCTCTTTATAGATATCAGTCTCCCAATTAATGCTTCTGGTTTCTATATTTGCGAATGTATAATGGTTATCGAATTGAAGATTGGAATAATAATTTTTCACAACATCCGGTCTTAATTTTTGAAACTCCTGCGGGGAATATTTTAAAAAAAACGCAAGCTGAATATACGGCGGTTTAATCCTTGACTGATCTATAACGAAATATTTTTCTGGATTTTTTTTAATTTCAGTCGCCAAACTCTCAACCCCATAACCCCAGTAAACGGCACGCTCGTTGGCCAATAGCACAAAATAACTTCTCCACAAGGAAAGCAAAGAAACTAAGATTAGAGAAGTTATGATACATATCCTCATGACACGAGAAAGTTTGTCAACCAGATCATCCAGTCCGTGGGCAATAACTAACATCATAGGAAAAAGCAAAGGCAAAGCCCGATGAGTTGAAAAAGGATCTTTAGTTAAGGAAGCAGGAATAGGCGCAAGCAATAATATCACTGTTAAAAATTTTGCATATTTTCTGCTTCTGTTTTTATATAACCAGTAAATTCCATAAAAATAAGGAATCACCATCCAAAAATATAAAACCGACAGCTCGGGAATGGAACGTTGAAGATCAGGGTCGGGTAGAAAAAATAAACTTCTCGGGGAAAAATACGCTAAGTAGTGAGAGATAAATTCTTTTATAAAATTCACTAAAAAGGCAGTCCAAAACGGAATCATCTTATTAAAATTTACGGATTGAGCAATAACGAGCGATATAAACGACTCTTCAGCCTTTGGAAAAAAGGCCGGCGTCGTCATGAGATATAAGTTAGGGATTTGAGTAAATAACGTTAAAACAAGTGCCGAAACGGTGTGGCCTCTGCGAGATTTATCAAAAAATATTCTTCTGTAAATTAGTAAATAAGCGGCAATTACGAGCGGTGCTAAAAATCTTTCAGTATAGGCGGCGTAGGTTGATAAGGATGAAGCTAGTAAGCCTATTATAAACCAGCTTCTTTTTGTTAAGCCTAACCGCATACCTAAAACACCGATGGAAAAAAGAAGTAAACCCAAACTTACTTCGTAGCCGACCCTGCTATACAAAAGATTCCACGGGGAGATTAAAAATAACAAAAATCCTAATAGTAAAGTTAATTTATTTTTAACAAGTTCCGATTTTTTAAGCATTAAATAAAAAACTAGTGCCGACAATAGTCCGAAAAGAACTGAAGGAAAGCGTACCGCATAAATATTTAAACCAAAAAGAGCAATAGAGGGAATTGTTAAATATGTATAAAGGGGTGGATTGTAAGAGCCATAGAACCTAAAAGCTATTGGAAAAAACTTTCCATATTCATCTTTTCCTGTTTTTAGAATCGAATACGCATTATAACCCGGTAAGGCTTCGTCTATATAAAAACCTGAGGGAATTTTATCAAGCTTATAGAAATAAACAAAAATTCCTAAAATAAAAACCAATATTAAACCTGCTATGTATAAGAAGTTTTTTTTATATAATATTTCCATAAAATTAATGTATCAATGTTAAAAAATAAATAATCAGAAGCGCTGAAACTAAGAGGTTTTGTTGAGAGAGTTTTTTAGATTTAAGTTTAAAGAATGCCTCGGTCAACCCCCTAGTCAGGGTTACAACAAAAAACGGATACAAAGACACTGGACCTAAGGAATTATAGTTACCAATCACTGAAGTAGCCGCCAAGGGGACGGCAAAACTTATGATCCACAGCCATTTATCCTTTTTTTCAGAGATCTTAAGCGCTCCATAAATAAAAACTGGCAATAGCATGAATGAAAACTTTTCAATTTCTTTAATTCCTACTCTTTCCCTTGGGTGGTTCGCAAAAAAATAGAGATTTGGGTCAATAACTTCAGAAAAATTTTTACTTAATCGAAAGAACGCAATTGATTCTTTTCTCTCTTCAAACCAGTGGGCAATAGGTAACCAAACCTTCTTTTGGCCTATTTTTATATAGATCGGTGGGTACTCTTTCAACCTCATATCGATTAATCTTCTGTCGTCGTTACTTATGTCCGTCAAGCTTACTTTAGTACTTCCTTTCGTCTGTAAAAAGACACAGACTAAAATAAAAATTATAAAAAACTTAGACAAGCTTATCGGAAACTTGTATTCTTTTTTATAGAAAATTTCAAGAAATCCACGGGCTTCAACCCGTGGATGATTTGAACTTTTATATGTCATCCTCCTTAGAGAAAACCCGCCTTTCAAGGCGGGGGGGAGGTCATTAACTTCGATGAATAAGAGAAGGGTCGTCAGAATTATAAATAATCCCAATAGCCAATCTGTCAAAACAATTTTCCATAACCAATAACTAGTTAGATTAGAGAAGATCAAAAATAAATACGCCATTTATATGTTTTTGTCCTCGACTGCGTAAAATGCCGGAGTTTTATCAGGAAGATAAAATATTTTTAAGGGAGCCACACCGCTTTTGAATTCTTCTGGTTTTCCGACTATCAAAATGTTCTTACTGTTTTTCATTTCATCAAAGTGAATACTCCCGAATACATATTTCCCAAGTTTATAACCGTCCAGTTGGTCTAAATACGGAACCCCCAATTTTTCATAAACCAACCATTGTTTTGAAGCCAATTGGACTTGACTTGGATCCCACTTTCTATAAAACTCAAACCAAATATTGGGTGATGAGATAGTTCTGCTTATAAAAATTTCATCGTAGTTATTTTCCACACCAGCAGTAAATTCGACAATTTCCTTCCTACCATACTGCATTGATGAAGCACCTTTAAAGGGTGCGTGATAATAATAATCTTCTAAAAATGAAGTCAAAGAAAATATTAGCAGGATAGAAATAATAAATGCCGACAAATTGTAAACATTGGATCCAACTTTTTCTTTGATTTTTCTTAAAATAACATAAAGACCATACGCCGATATAATTTGTAAAGCAGGCATCATTACGGCGCCTCTTGTTCCTGCAAATCCGCTTCCTTTCGACAAGGCGGCCGGAATTGGAGATAAGAAAAACCAAATAAATATAATATTTAATCCTTGTGAAGCCTTACCATTAATAAAATAAATTAAAGATGCTATCACGAACACCACTTCAATTAAGTAAAGTACACCCCGCCCCGGAATCATACCGTTATCCCACCCCCCAACTCCCTGTGTAAAGAGGGAGGTTGGAGACAGGTAGGTAAAATAATTATTCGCGAATTGATATACTAAATATGATCCTTTATTAGAATATATCCTTGCGATCTTATCCGGCAAATTATGCATAACCGCCTCATAACGCCTGTCTGAAACGGCCTGCCACTTATCCGTAGGGTTTATGATGCTAACATCTAAACCTCTTTTTTGTGCTCCCGTAAAGTTCGAGCCAGCTGCGGCAAATAAAAATATAGCAAACATCAATACTGCAACCTTATATTTATTCCAGAAATCTTTTGCCAATACTCTGAAATTAAGCACAATTAAAGAGAATAAAATCAATGGAGTAAATAATCTTGCTGAGTGATAGGAAAATAAATTCAAGCCAAACAATAACGCCGCTAAAATCATCCACTTCGGTTTTTCTAAACCCTTATAAAAAGCCAGGATTCCGATCGGTATTAATAGAGTAGTTAAGTTGGCTTCAAAAGCACCTCTAGATAATGCTATGTGCCAGGGAGAAATAGAGAATAATAATGCTGACAAGAGAGCTAATTGTTTTTTACCCGTCAATTTATTCACCATTAAATAAGTTACTAAAACGGAAACTGTGGCAAGTAGCGCGTTCGGAAGTCTTACTGCAAACTCGTTTAATCCGAAGGCAGCTACGGAAGGTATGCTCAAATAGGTATAAAGAGGAAGCTTAAAATCACCCAATGATCTAAAAGTCAACGGAAAACTGTTTCCCCACTGATCTTTAGCAGTTAAGAGTAGTGAATAGGTATCATATCCCTGGGCGGCTTCGTCCTGCGTCAATCCAACCGGATACTTTGAAATCCCAACCACTCTTAAGGTAAGTGCTGATATGATAATCAAAAATAATAGTATTTTATCTTTCACTTAATTTATTCAGGGTGTTTGTTTGGTTGTAAATACATAAAAAATTGGAATTTTGGTTGGCGAAGAGACAACCTCAAGCAGCTCAAGTCCTCCGTTATCAAAAATAGCGGGATTTGTTATATCTTTTTCTCCGGAAGCTATGATCAAATTGTCATTATTGGCCAACCCCTCTACCGGCTTCAGGATTTCTCCAAAATAATATTTATCCCCAAGCTTAAAACCGTTAAACCCGGGGTAAATATTCTCTGTGGGTACATCTTTCACAAATTGTTTTTGGAAAAGATCCATGTCGTACCCATACCAAAAAAGGAAACGCGGCAGCATCGGTTCGTAGGTATTGTTTAAAAATATTCTTTGATATTTGTTGTCCTGAGATTTTACAAAAGCTAAAGTTTCCTTAAAACCGGTCTGCCAAAATCGCCAGCCCTCTTTAGGCCAAATAGTAAAATACCTGTGGACAAACCTGGTAAAGTCCAAAAGCATGAAGATGATAAAAACCCCGAATAATGCTTTCATTTTAATCTTAGTTGCACTTTTGATCAGTGATTGAAATCCCAACGCCGAAAGTAAAATTAAAGGTGGAAGCATTAAAATAAGACGCGAGGCGTGGTAACCGCCGTCTTTTGTCAGAGCGGAAGGTAAAGGTGAAAAGAGTAGCCAAAGAAATATTAATAAATAGAATTTAGTGTTTTTAGAACCCTTCCTTATATTCCAAAAGGAATAAATTAGACCCAAAAATATCAGTACGGCATCATAATGATAAAACTGTCCAAAACCCTCTATTCCCTGTCGCATATTAGGATCCCCCTCGGTAAAAAGAAAGTTAAAAGACATACTTCTGGAATAATTTTTAAACACTATTTCCGTTCCCACGGTAATTTTGTTATATAGCGCTCTTGTTAAAAATGACTTTGACCATCTCCTTTTCGCAACTATTTCTTCCATAAGTTTATCTTCCGAAATAGAGCTTATATAGGAAAAGCGTTGGGTTGAAATACCTTTAAGCGTGAAGTTAATGTAAGGAAAGATTAACAAAAGACCCACGATTCCGATCCAAAAAAGCTTTGTGAAGGGGTATTTTTGCAATTCCTTTCTGAAAATTATTACCAAAGACAGAAAATAAAGCGGGGTAAAAGCGGTGGCAATTGTGTATGAATAAATACTCAAGGCAAACGTTACGACTGAGGCAAATAAATACTTGTAATTTTTGAGACCTTTTATAAATAACCACGTCCCGGCTAATAAAAAAGGAAGTAAAATGCCTGCGTCATTAGCCTGACGGGAAAAATTAAAATGCCATGGTGAAATCATTAAAAAAACGGTCGTTATTAAAGCCAACCTTTTAGTGAAAATTTCCTTAGCTAGTAAGTAAATGAAAATTAAACTCAAAAAACCCATAAAAACCGAGGGGCTTCTTACTCCGATTTCGTTTAAACCGAATAACTTCACGAAGGGGACGTCAAAATAAAGCTGCATGGGCAGACGATATTCTGAGAAGGAGTGAAACATTACAGGCAGTTTATTTCCTAAATAATCTTTGCCTGTTGTAGCTATAGAATAAGCCTGGAGTCCGACGTCTAGTTCATCGCCGAAGAGCTCGGGAGGCACTCGATTAATTTTCCAAACTCTCAAAAAAATCCCCACCGTAAAACAAAATATAACCAAAAGAAAAAGGGCTTTATTTTTGAAATTCTTTGACGTCACTGTCTAATTTTAACTCAAAGAAGAGCTGACAACCAGATCAACTCCAATTTTTGAGCCATCCAGAAAACATAATCAGAAGCCACAAATTTCCCGAGTTATTCTTCTCCCCGCTTTGATGATCATCCCACAGTTTTTTGATCTTTTTTTCATTTACATATTCATACATTTTTTCGTTGGAAATCGCTGCCTTTCCCAGCTCCTTCAGATCCCCCTTAAGCCAGATTTCCAAAGGTATACCAAAGCCTTTTTTTGGTCTTTTTGCTATTTCGGGCAGTTTTTCTTTAAGCAAAGATCTCAATTGAATTTTTGTTTTAAGTAAATTAAGGTGTGTTTTTTTTGTGGAAAAGGCATAGTCAACTACATTATTATCCATAAATGGAACCCTTACCTCGAGAGAGTTATACATGGAGGCTCTATCGACTTTAAAGAAAAAATCATCCGGCAAATAAGAATGGAAATCAATCAACTGTCCGACATTTATATGCGTATCATCAAGTTTATAACTTAAGCTTAATTTTAATTCGCTTTTATTATGGTCCTTCTGGTAAATACGCTCTTCGCCCAAGAAAAAAGTTCTCATCCAGTAAAAGTGCCTCTGATCCGAATCTTTTATTTTCAATCCATTAAGGACAATTTTAGCCAATTTTTTTTTCGGATAGTCTTTAAACGATACCGGCAAAAGATTAAGCAAAAAATCCGGAGTAAAATTCAGGAAACTTAAAAGCGTATCGCCGTTAAGAAAGTAAAGTTTATCCACGTAATTTTTAAACAAGTGCGCTTGATATGTCGGATAACCACCGAAAAGCTCATCTCCACCGTCGCCAGATAAAACAACCTTTACATATTGCCTGGCAAGCTTACTGACTTTGAATGTAGGAAACAAAGACGCGTCCGCAAATGGTTCATCCAGTCTTGAGGTAATTTGATTAAAAGAATCGATAACATCTTCAGGTGAATATTCTTCGCTATAGTGTTCCGTCCCTATTTTTTTCGCTACATAGTGGGCATGGAAGGATTCATCATATCCTTCCTCCTTAAACCCGATTGAAAAGGATTTTAGTTTTTTAAACTTCGAAATATAGTAAGCTATTAAGCTTGAATCTAATCCTCCGCTTAGAAAAACACCAACCGGAACATCAGAAATTAATTGAGTTTGGACTGACTTTTCCAAAAGCGAATCCAAATTAGCATTTTCTAGTTCTTTATTTTGTCCTAGCTCAAAATAGCTTTGGACTTTCAACCCCCACTTATCGAAAGTCAAATAGTGACCGGGAAGTAATTTAAAAATATTCCTGTAGATCGACTTTTCACCTAGGGTGTACCCTAAATAAAAATATGAACTCAGACCTTCGTCGGAGACAGCTTTTTTAAATCCGGAGTTACTCAAAATTGATTTGGGTTCGGAACCAAAAATCAACTTTTTGCCGACTACGGTATAATACAACGGTTTAATTCCGTATCTGTCTTTTGCAATGAAAAGCTTTTGATTTTTTTCGTCCCAAATCACGAATGCAAACATACCGTTTAACATACCCGCCATTTTTTCGCCGTATTGCTCATATAAATGCACCAGCGTTTCGGTGTCGCTTTTTGTTTTTAACTTATGTCCGTTTTTGATAAGATCGTCGCGAAGATTTTTATAACCATAAATCTCGCCGTTGTAAACGACAACAACGTTCCCGTCCTCATTTTTTATCGGCTGGTCACCTGTTGCTAAATCAATGATACTCAATCTCCTAATGCCCAGCCCGACTGATTTATCTTTATTGAAGTATTTTCCTGAAGAGTCCGGCCCGCGATAAGCGATCGAGTCAGTCATTCTACCCAATACTTTTGGGTCGGTCTCACCTTCAAAATCCACATAACCTGCTATCCCACACATTAAAGTTTACTGACAGTCTTAATTTCATAAATAGATTTTTTTTGCGATTCGAAGTAGGTACGGACTTGGAGTTCGGCAAGAAGTCCCATCAAAACAAACTGTATTCCGACTAATCCAAAAAATATGGCAATCATGAAAAGAGGGTCTGTATGGACAAACACTCCTAAAAAAATCTTTTTGTAAGCCGAACCCAGTAGCGCTGTGCCGCTTATAAACAAACTGACTAAACCAAAAGAACCAAATACATAAGCCGGTCTGGTCCCATAGGAAGTCAAAAACTTTACAGTAATAATATCAATTATCGTCTTAACTATTCTTTCGAAACCGTATTTTGACTTACCCGCCTTTCTTGCCCTATGAGTGACAACAATCTCTCCAATCTTGGCACCTTTTAAATAAATAAGAACAGGCATTATCCTGTGAAGTTCTCCGTAAAGTTGTAAATTGTTTAAATATTCTTTTTTTACTATTCTTGCCGAACAACCGACGTCATGATAAGGATAGGCAAACACGACATTAATTATAGTATTTGCCATCCTTGATAAAAAACTTCTTAAGTTTGTATCTTTTCTTTCTTTTCTCCAGCCGAATACTGCGTCATACCCTTCATTCAATTTTTGCATAAACCTCGGAATATCATGAGGATCATTTTGCAAATCTGCATCAAGAAAAGAAACATATTTTCCATCTACGTTGTCTATCCCGGCAACTACAGCCGCGGTCTGGCCAAAATTCTTTTTAAATTCAATTACTTTTGTCGGTATACTACCTTTGGTCCTGCCGACTTCTTTTTTCAAAACATTTAGGGAATCATCGGAACTCCCATCGTTGACATAGACAATTTCGCTTTCAATACCTAACTTTTTCAAAACCTCTACTAATTCTTTATGTAAAATTGGTAAATTCTCTACTTCGTTGAAAAAGGGAACTATAACGGAAAGGGTGTGCATATTAAGAAATTATAGATCATTTCTTAATAAAAGCGTAAGCAAAGCATATTATTTCTCAATGCGTTCAAAAAAATAAGTAAGTCTTGTCATTTCTCGCTTCGCTCGAAAAGATAAAAAGCGGGTTCTCCAGAAGGATAAGAAACTGATTCAACGAGTTTAAGCCCTTGCGGAACTTTACCTGGATCCCTTATTAAATTCCCTTGAATTTCTCTGGACGCAGCGATATATAAGGTATCCATAGCTAAGAAATCAGAAATTTTATCTATGCCAATCTCACCGTCAACCTGTCCAAAGTAGAATTTACCCATATGCTCTATGTTTCCGAAACCTGGAACTGTTTCTTCTAACATTCCATTTTGCCAAAGCTGGGGGTAATAAGGATAATAAGATGCTAAAAAGATTCGCGGGTCGTCGCTGGCGTTGGAAAATATTATCTTTCCGTAATCGTCTTCAAATTTTTTAGCTGCCAATACTGCCTCTTTATAGCCGGCGTGCCAAGATCGTTCGCTATACCAGGGATTGTGAATCCAGTAAAGGTGTTGGTAAAGACCGAAATCCAAAAGCCAAAACCCTAAATAAAGCACTACAATAATATATTTCAACTTCCCTTTAAGCTTATCTATAGAGTCGATAATTCCAAACGAAATCAAAAATATCAAAGGCGGGAGAATTAAAATTAGACGAGTTGCGTGGTTTCCCCCATCGCGCGTCAGAGCTGAAGGAAAAATACCAGCGAATATCCAGAAGGAAATCAGTAATTTTAATTTTCTCCCAGTTTTTGATACGAAAAAGAAAATCGCTCCCAAAATTAGTGCGATTGCCTCGATTTTATAAAATTGTCCGATTTTGTTTATCGAATGCCGTAAATTCGGATCGCCTTCTACGAAAAGAAACTCGGATGAGGCGGTTTTAAAATAATTATCGACAATCCTTTCACTCCAGAATAGATATTTATTATGGATCAGCCGGCTTGCCACTTTTTGTAAGATACCTCCTCCATATCTTTCTCTTACCCGAGCGTCATTAAGTCTTAGGTTTTGAACTTCACCGGGTGTTGTAGGATTCGTAAAAATGCTAATGTAGTTAAACCGAAAGGATGCTCCTCCGAAAAGGTTTGCATATAACAAAGGAAGCCACAAAACTCCTGCGATAATTATTGTATTCAATTTCTGTCTCATAGACAACTTAATTAAGTCTTTTCGCCAAGCTAAAAAAAGGAATATAAAAATCAAAGATGTAAAAAGCTTTGCCGTTGAATAAATCCAGGGAGTAATTGAAAAAGACAGAACCGATGCCCATAGATATTTTCTGGATCGTAAAAACTTAAAGAAAAAATAAAAGCCGATAAGGTAAAAAAACAATAGCTCTGTAACCTCAAATGCTGCGCGGGAATATTGAATGTGCCAGGGGGAAAAAGTTAATACTAAAGCCGAAACAAATGCCAATTTCCGGCCGTTGATTGCTTTAAATTTTTCAATTTTTAAAATTTCTTCAACCAGTAAATATATTCCCAAAACACCTAAAGTCCCAAATATGGCTGCAGGAAGACGGACTCCCCAGGCAGAAATTCCGGATATCGCGACAGTCGGAATTGCAGAATAAATATAAAAAGGTGCGCGAAAATCCGCATAAGAGTGAAAATGAAGAGGTAAGAGATTGCCAAAGTAATCCCGGCCCGTGTGAATAATCGAATAAGCTTGATATCCAACGTCTAATTCGTCCGCAAATAAGGAAACAGGAACCTTATTTAATTTCCAAATTCTTAATAAACCTGCTAACAAAAGGGTTATCAAAAGATACAAGTTTATCTTTTTTTTAAACACTTTTATCCGGATAATATACTTTTGATTTGTTTAATTGAAGCTTCCGGATCGTTAGTCAAGAACCTTACTGCCTTCCATCCGAATTTTTGTGCGGCTTCCACATTTTCTGCTACATCCTCCACATATAATATCTCGGGTCCTGTCGCACCGGATTTTTCCTCTGCAATCTGATAAATTCTAACATCAGGTTTAATAATTTTATGGTCAGAAGACTTTATGATAGCCGAGTAGTTTATATCAGGAACATTTCCCTTTTCCAGACTTTTTTCAAACACATCGCGCTCTACGTCGGTAATAAGTCCAATCTTATAACTGTGGGCTAACTCTTTTGCTAATTCATGGGCTAACGGTATCGGGATAAGTTTATCTGTAGAAAATTCTAAAAAATTGAAGTTGTCTTTAGGATTTATTTCCAAATCTTCCCTGATTAAATCCCAAACATCGTGCACGGAAAGACCCCCCAGGCATGCCAGGTTTACATATTTGACATGCGATGCTTTCATATGATCCCTATTTCTTCCAAACTTTAAAGAAAGTTCATCGTATATGAGTTCTGTGTCGCAAAAAACTCCTCCGACATCAAAGAATATAAATTTAATTTTATTATTCATAGTTGTCCATTAGAATTATAGACAATTTCTTCAAAATTTACCTAAAATTGCCTCGTCTGAGACTTTAGACTCCTTTAATTCTCTTCTTCTGGCTTTCAATATCAATCTAATCTTACCTAGAGCCATCGCAACGATTATAAAATATTTTGGGTGTCCGGATAATCTGGAAACTAAACCTAAAATATGTTTCTTGATTAAATTACCCGAGGTTAAATTCTTCCAAATAAAAATAAGCTGGTTTCTTTCCTGTATTCTTGTTCTGTAAACTTTGTCGATGTTCTTAACTGTTGATTCATGCTCATGGACTACTTTAGCCTCCGGGTCCCAAAGGTTCACCCATCCTCGTTTCATTGCCCGATATGAAATATCTACATCTTCCCAATAAAAAGGACTTAACAACTTTTCATCCATTCCCCCCAATTTCATCCAATATTCCCTTCTGAAAACTCCAGTCCCGCCACTAACCCAAAACGTTTCACGAACTTGATCAGTTTCTCTGCCGGATGCATGGACTATAAAACCATCTTTAAAATAACCCTTTGCCCAGGCATAACCCTTTTCGTGCAGCGAAACTGCAAAGACCTTTGGATTTTCAAAGACTAAATTTACCGACTCCAGGAAGTTCTCACTGGGTGCAACGTCGTTATTAAGTAGCGCCAACAGCTCTCCCGATGCCGTCCTTGCACCAGTATTTACACTGGCAATAAATCCCCTATTAATTTTATGCCTAACGAGAGTGACCTCCTTAAATTTCTCCTTAATCAGTTTGATGCTATTATCGGTCGAGCCATCATCGATGATTATAATTTGAGTGATTTTATTTTTAGTATTATGAAATGCACTAATAACCTTGGGTAAATTCTTCTCCAGAAGTTCAAAGCCGTTATAATTCGGAATAATCACCGATACCGTAAAATCCTTACTTAAATTTTTTTTCATTCTAAATCTTTCTTACTTTTACAACGTACAACATTCCCAATAAAAATTTCTTTTCGGTTTCAACCTTAAATCCTGTCTTTTTACACATCTTGGGTAGAAAATCGTTTCTATAAGTTTGGATGTGCGTATCTCTCCAAACCCATCCCCTTGGATAAAAATGGAGCCACAAATACCAGATTATTTTAAAAAGGTCGTTATCCGATGGAACCAAAAATACGCCATATCCTCCTTTTTTCATTACCCTTTTAAATTCTTTAAGTACTTTCGTGGGATTTTTTACATGTTCTAAGACTTCAAGACAAAAAACCGCATCAAAGGAATTGGATTTAAAATTCAAATCGTGGGCATCACCAACCATAAACTTCATTTTCTTATTTGTCCTCCAATGCTTATTCGCCCAATCGACGGATTTTTTCAATACCTCTAATCCAACTAATTCTTTAGCTCCGCTTTTTTTTAAAATTACGTTTGAAAACACGCCGTCCGCGCTACCAACATCTAAAACTTTTCCTCTGGCAGGTTCTATTAATTTCCCTATCTCTTTAAATCTTCGCATATGCCAATATCTTTGCAAGGGGTCTACTTTCAAAGACTGATAATACCAATTGGCGGGTACCTTTTCGTGAAGTTCTTCGGCTAATTTTCTTTCATCAGTTTTTACCATCTTTAATTTCTATTTGAACTACGTTTCCGAAAAGTCATAAATCCAGCCAGAAATAAAACAGACATAAACGAGACGATCAAACCAAAATAATAAGACCGCGTTCTATAAGTGAATTGTATAAAATGTTTCCCTTTCGTAATAGGGGTAGCTTGGAAAATATAGTTTGCTCGTAATATTTCTTGACTAGAATTATCAATTTTCAAAGTCCATCCCTGGTCAAAGGATTCGGATAAGAAAAGCAAAGCATCATCAGACACATCAACATTAAAACTAATTTTATTCATTTTTTGATTAAAATCCGTTAGCTCATAACTGACATTTTTGTCTTCAAGTACTATATCTGGTTTTTTTTCTAAGACAATATGTTTTCCCGGGTTCGATTTATTAACTAGTTTGGCCATCAACTCCTTATTATCCTTGGCAACCGTGTAAATTGTTGTGATCCAAATTCTGGGGAGCACATCCAAGTTTTCAAAAACTTTGATTCTTCCTTCGGAATAAACTTCCTTATATTTTTCAGGGTCTATTCCCACTTCATATGCGCCTGTATCAGACATATTCTTATTTGCGTCTTTCTTATAATCAATTACATATTTTACGTTTGCCTGGTCAATAAGTTTTGAGTCAAACCTATGAATTAAACCATATCTGCCGCTTAAGGCATCTAAGCTATCTGAGTTGACTAAAGAGTACCATTCGCTATTTCTGGCAGGATATAAGGGGTCATAACCCTCCGCCGAATTTATCTGGTAGGGCATAAATAGATTTAAGGGAATACCCCCAGCAATTCTAAACGGCTTTTGCTGTTTCTGTAAAAACTCTATTATTCTTGTCGTTGGGAAAACAAACTCACGATTTGAAAAAGGTGTGTTTTTCCATGCGAAATGCAACAGTTCAAACGAGGTCACTAAAATAATTAACAGAATAAAGCTTTTGTCGATAAACTTTATTAACGTCTTGTTTTTACTTTTGATAGGGAAATTTATATAAAAAATAAATGCGATCCATAGTACCAGTAAAACTAAGGTAGAAGGAACCATATTTCTAAGTGCTACTTTCAAATTTTTGACCATTTCCGGAACTAGCGTGGAATTCGTCATCTGATAAATTGAGACTAAGATCCCTAATACCGTACCGAAACTTATTACTAAAAGGCAAAAGAAGGTTTTTAAGATATTTTTATCGTTAGTTTCCTGGAATTTATTAAATCCGAATGCTCCTAGAGTCGCCAAGCAAAAATCGACCAAAAAAATGATTCTGCTCGCTGAACTTGTTCCAAGTGCCGGTATTGATAATTTATAAGGTAAAAATGCAAAGGGTGTTGGGAAAAGAAATACTAAAGAGATGAAAAGTAAAATCCAAAAAAAATTTTCTATCCTCCCTTTCCTTCTAAAAAAACTAAATATAACAAATGCTAAAGTTACTGTTCCGACAAAGGATAGATACTCGTGATAACCAAACTTGCCCCAGTAGTTTCTGGTAACAACATTCCCGAAGAAATCCGGCCAGATAAAATTTACGATCTTTTCCCAATGCATTATCCCATAAAAATATTCCTTTATATAAGGATCGGCAACTCTGACAGATTTTAAATACAATTCGATAGTAGGTAGAAGTTGGGGTAGTGAAAGTAATAGTCCAAAAAATAAGCCCGAAAAAAGCAATCCAATATTTTTAAAACGCGAAATGTTGCTTCTTTTTCGGAAAGAAAGATATAGGCCAAAAAGAATATAAGTAATCGTTATATAGAAAGGGACTTGAAAATCCCCGGCCGTAAAAATAAAGAAAAATACTAAAGAACTAAAAATTAACCATTTAATTTGCTTTGTTTCGAAAAGTTGCAATTCAACAAATAAGAGAAGGGGTAACCACAAACCCGCATGTCCACCCGTAGCAAATTCCAGCCATGCGATCATATAGCCTGAAAAAGAAAAAGCAATTGAACCGAAAAATGAGGCTAGCTTTGATAGATTCAAATGATATAAAAAAATATACATAAATACCCCGCTCAAAAAAATTTGCAGAAAGATTAGAATCGTCCATGAATTCGTATCAGAAAAAAGTAAATAGATAACATTAAGCGGGTACAAACTAGCCGAATGCCAGCTGGCCAAGAGTGGAGCACCGGATAACATATACTGATTCCATAAAGGCGGTTTGCCCGCCCTCCAAAATTCTCCAACTAAAGACCTCCAAGGAAAAAACTGGGAAATGGAATCGGTAATTTCTTGGTTTTTTATGGGTACGCCCGCAGGAAAACCTTCCCACTTAACTTCGGTCCAAGGAACGTGAGCACCGACCAAGGCATCAACAGGAAGAGGAATTTTGTTTTGAAAAATTACCGGATAAAAAAATATTAAGTCCAGTAAAAGTATTCCGAAAACTGGTAAATACTTCCAGGTGGAAAAAACGATACTAATTTTCGACAAGCTGTAGAATTTCTTTTCTAAACCTTTCATAACCGTATTTAAGACTCGCCTTTGTTGCATTTCGGGAGTAGAGTTTCAGTTTTTTAGAATCTTTAATCAGATCTTTAGTTTTTTTAATTAATTCTCTTTTAGTTGACCAGAGAAAGCCATTATCCCCATCCTTGATGATTTCTTTATGGCCTCCCGCATTATAAACAATAGGTACCGCACCCGCCCTCATCGCTTCGACTACTGCTATCCCAAAGTGCTCTACTTTTTTGGGGTCTTTTTCCTCTTCAACACCGTAACCAACCGCAGACCAGAAAAGTTTTGATATACCATAAAGATTTTTAATTTCCTCATAACCCGGACTTTTAACAATTTCCACCGGATAATTCCGTGAAGATTTGACCAATTTTTTCATATAATCATCAACTCCGACTTCGATTCCTCCTGCCAATATCAGTCTCCAGTCTGTCGGGCCTGATTTGTAAAAGGATTTAAAAGCGTCAATCAATATTTGCTGATTTTTACTTTGCGTCAGCTGCGAAAAACGACCGACAAAAAGTATAATATTTTCCTTTCTTTTGGGTCTAATAGACTTGGTATCTACCGGAGGGTAAATGACTAGGCTATCTGACTGGTATTCTTTATCTATATAAGATTTTGTAAAGCGCGAGTTGCAAATAATTTTACTTACCCGAAAAAGTTTCATCCTGTTAAGCAAAGACCCGCCTTTAACGTCCTTGAAAGGAAATTGGAAATGCAAAAAATTTTTCCTTGCGCGAAGAAGAGGTATACTCCCATCCGATAGCCAGAAACATATGTCATAACCGTCTCCTCTTTTTATGTCGTTAATGAAGTTAATCCCCTGCAGTTTAATTCCAAAACGTTCCTCTAATTTATTTTTAATTTTTGGATTCTTCCATTCAACATCCACATCATAACCCACATCACTTAAAACCTTAGCAAAACTTATTGTGTATCTTTCGCCCCCACCCAAAGTATCCAGGTAGGGATTATAAATTGCCGCGTGCATATTTACTTTGAATTTTGACTTTGTATTTGCATTTCCCACAATTTTGCGTAAGTGATAAATCTGCTATAGACTTGGTAGAGAGCATAAATTATACCTTCGGGTCCGTCTAAAAAGGCTCTTTGTTTCAACATTCTCAGAGTAAATTCTCTGTGCATTGCCGATAAAAAACGAATGGGGTTCATTTGCGGATGATTTGCCTCTAACATCAGTTTTGCTTCTATTTCCGACCATATGTTAGTTTTATCAACCATTTCGGACAGATTATCGTGTTTTATATGTACTAGGGGATTTTTCAAATGTCCAAGTTCTCCTTCAAAAACCGGTTCCTCGTGCAGTTCTCCCCTCCACCTTTTTAGTTTATTTTTCAGATATAACCTTTTTACATAATCAGGCCACCATCCACCGTGCCTTAATTCTTTTCCCAAAATAATATTTTTTCTCGGAATCGCATAGGCAGAATATTTACTCGTCTTTGTATCGGAATCAATTACTTCAAGGATTTCTTCTTTTAATTCCGGAGTTACACGTTCGTCGGCATCTACGTAAAAAACCCACTCAAAATTTGCAAGGGCATTACCCCTATTTCGCCAATCACTATATCCCCCTTTTGTAAAAACCGAGACTTTTGCCCCGTACTTTTTTGCTAACAGAGGAGTGGAGTCACTGGAGCCTGTGTCGATAACCAAAACTTCATTAGCCCATTTAGCCGACTTTAGACAGTCAGTTATTTTTTTTTCTTCGTTTTTTGCAATAACTATAACCGTTACGGAAGTTTTACCTTTTACACCTTTATTTGAAACCTTTTCCATAAAACTTATTTCAAACCTCGCCTGCCTGCTCTTTTTTAAGCTTAGCGGTAAGTTGTATGAAGTGTTTCGAAACCACTTCATAGAAAGATGCTGTCATGGAAGCCTGAATTTCCTCTTAACACGATGCTTCAATCCTCCCACCTCTTTAAGAAGAGCATCGGATTGCCAATAATGCAAATCCGCCTCAATCTCCTTCATTTCATTGACTGTTTCCTCTATATCGACATGGTCTGCCTTGAAACCTAGCATTTGCCAGAGCTTTAAGTACATTACAAACTCCGAGAAAGCTTGGAGTCCGGAAAGTGCAAGACCGTGCAAACCGTCCTTGTAACCTTCTCCCTGAAAATATCTGCCCAAAAATTCGTTGGTTGGTTTTTGTATAAGATCGGTCCAGTTAAAATTGTATCCCTCCTTAGACAGTAACTTGGCATGCTCCGTAGTGTAGCGGTTTAATCTCTCCACAAATTGTTCGATAGTCTCATAATGATGATGGATAATGGCATTTTCTTCCTTTGCCTCCAAATCAAATCCTTTTCCTTTTGTTTCCGGAACGGAATGAATTATTTCACTCCAGGCAACATAACCTTTCCGGAAAAAACGAATGTTGTAGTCAGGCCAGAAGCGAGAGTGCTTAATCCACTTACCGAAAATTATGTTCTTCCTGGGTAGCCGATAAAAATCGGCACTGGGTTTGGCGGTGATACTTTTTAACTCCGTTTTGAGTGATGAAGAAATTTCTTCATCGGCGTCGAGTATCAAAACCCAATCTCTCTGAGCTTTTCCTATTGCATAGTCTCTTGCCGGTTCTACATACCCGGTTTTCTCATGCTCATAAATTTTTGCACCCGCATTTTTGGCAATTTCCACTGTCTTATCGTCCGAGTACATGTCACAAACCACTATTTCATCCGCAAAGTATTTTACAGAAGCTAATGCTCTTGGAAGATTTTTCTCTTCGTTTAGGGTATTAATTACTACAGAAATCTTTCCCACATTCAAATTTTACCATGCAGGAGGGATTATTACCGCAACAAAGTGAACCTGATACGGAACAAGTTGTTTCACTTTGTTTTTAGAATTTGAACTTCACTGTTTTCATAAATTGACTGAAGCACATCCTGCTTTTGATCGATTCTTCCCCTCCCTTCCTTTATCCAATAAACATAAGTTATTCCCTCTTTTTTTAGAAAAGCTTTAGCTTTTTCCTGGCTTGGTGTTGAAATAAAATCCAAAATTTTTTCTTTTCTTCCTCTCCAGTCGAATCCGGTTATTTCCAAATTTACTTCGTCTTCCATAAAAACAGGTTTAGCTGTAAAAGCCGAAACGTAGGCAGTTGATTCGTATAAGTAGAGAGGCCTCGGGGGATTTCCTGCGGCAGCATCAGCAGCTATCCTATCGAAAGGTAAAGTTAAAATAACTCCATCGGCCTCTTTGGCTAAAAATTTCAATGCCTGAAGCTCTTCTAACGAAATCTTTGCCGGCGGTCTCGAAGGTAAATAGTGTCTCAGCGTTCCTATGGTTGTCGGAATAGTCAGTATAAATACGACCCCTCCGACCAAAAATCGACTTACTCCAGACTTAGTTTTTTCCAAAAAGTTTCCCAGACTGATTCCGGCTAAGATTCCTGAAAACATCAAGGAATAATACATAAACTGAATGGTATTCCAGGCGGTTCCATTTTGAATAAAAAGTAAAGGCAGTACCAAACCTCCTCCAATAACAGAGAAAATAAATACCGTTATAAAATCCATCTTACTGGGGTTTTTAATGTGGCGAATAAATAAAACTTCTTTGAAAACCCTCGTACCCAGGTTACCGAACCAAAAAATAAATAGTGCAATAAGATATGCTGGGATTCCCTTAATCCAGTTTCCGGCAAGTTGATAATTTATCATTGCTTCGCCGAATCTCGGCCAATTGAGGCGGTCGGAAAAAGTCATCATTGTCTCCAAATACCAAAACGGTTTAAAAACCAAAATATTATTTGTATTCGTCGTCAGAGGTGCCAACACTAATACCGAGACCGAAATTACGCCAGTGAACATCTTTATTGCCGACGTTCCTTTTTTTTGAAGCATTCGCCAAATTCCGGAAATGAAAAGCGCGCCCAAACAAAGTACTCCGGCGTAAACTTTTATCTGAACTAATATTCCGAAAAGTAAAGTCGAAATTACCAGGGATTTTTTGTTCTCGTTTTCGATACCGGATAGCAAAAATCTAAGTCCTAAAAAGATGAGGAAAAGCGACAAAGCAAAGGGCGGATTAAGAAGTGTCGATATGGACTGCTGCGACCAAAACATCGACTCGCCCGCTAAATCATGGTTTCTTAGGTAGGAAATAACCCAACCCCAATTTCCCCCGAAATAGACAAAGAATGTCGCCCAAAAAGCACTCTTTGTCGAGCGCGTCCACCTTAGAATAAAAAGATAGCAAAGCGAGCCGGCTAGTATAGCAAGTATGGGTGGGAGTATCTGAAAATATAAAGTGTGAATGGGAAGAAGGGTTAGTTTATGAAGTGCTGCTAGAATAAGATCGTATCCGATATGATAATTTTTTATTTTCTCCCCGGAAAAAATGAGCATTTTCAAAGATCCATGTGCCAACCCTTGGGCTAAAGAAATATGCCACACACCATCGTGACCATTCGGTCCCCAAAAACCCATTCCAAAGGAATAAACCAACCCGCTTTTTACCATTGTTGCCGACCACGCAATGGTCCCGAGCCCAATTAGCGCCCATCCGTATCGATTAATTCCTTGAAAAAACGGCCCGAATACCTTTTTTAGCATCAGCGAGTATTAAAGGACCCACCAAAAAGTACATGGATATCATATAAACTAATGTCCCTGCAAACACCAAAAGCCATACGGAAGTAATATTAACTGGAAGGAATCCTTTAAATAGTAAAAGTACCAAAGCCATTATTATGGCGGCAACGGCGGGTGTAAAAACACTTCGGTAAAGGGAAAAATTAATAATTTTTCTTACTATATAAATAGCAATTATGGAACTGGCTCCGACCATTGCATATCCGAAAGCCGCCCCGTTAACCCCGTATTTTATCGTCAGAAAAGGTACGAATATCCAGGTTAAGACAGTCCACATCACCATTAGTTTAAAGGTCACTTTTATCTTTCCTATGGCATTGAGTAAATTTGTCAATTGCGTGGTTGCTGCCGCAAACAGGGTATTAATACTTATCAAAGCTAAAGGAAAAAGAGCCGGTTCCCATTTTTCGTAGCGCGGGATAATTTTTATTAAAATCGGAGCCAGGATAATAAGACCGGCAACACTTGGAAAAACCAGAAAACATACAAAAAAGATTGATCTGGTAACGGCGTATTCGAGTTCTTTCTTATCATTCTGCATACGGGAGAACGCCGGGAAAGTTACCTTTAAAACGTGGTCCAGGAAAAGTCTAAGCGGCATGTAGGCCCATTTTTGGGCCCAACCCAAAAATCCGATTCCGGTAGGTCCCAAAATCCCGCCCAGATATGCGGTCATGCCATCGTCCTTAATCGTGGCCAAAAAAGTATTAACCTGATAAGGTATCCCAAATGTTAGCAACTTCCTGAGGGATTTTCTCGAAAAATTTAAAGCCGGAAACCACGGCCTTAGCATATAAATTACGATAAGCCCAACTATTCCCCTGGCAAGAACCGAATAGGTAAAGCTCCTGATTCCGAACCCGCTCCAAGCCAAAAAAACGGCGACCAGGTTATAGACAAGATTTTCAAGGACTTGGGGAATCACCAGTTTTCCGAATTCCAATCGCCTCTCCATTAAAACCGAGGGGATTGTCTTTAGGGACGATAGAAAAAGTGAGGCACCAAGGGCATAAAATAAAAATTCCCCTTCGTCACTTAACGAATAATATCTTTTTAAAAAGGGGGTCGATAAATATAAAATGATTAAAAGCGATATAACCAGACTTTGCTGAACTAAAAAAGTTGTATTTAGTTCGCTTTTTTTTAATTTTTCTTTCTTCTGAATGAGTGCAGCGGCAAGCCCGATATCTGAAAAATAAACCAGGAAATTGACTACGGCCGAAACGATCCAAAAAACTCCGAACTCGCTGGGTTCCAAAAAAACAGTCAAAAATCCAGTCGCTACTAAAGAGATTAAACTTAAAACAAATGTCCTTCCAGTTAATACAGCAACTCCTTTGACAGCCCTTTCCTTTACTGCGGTGAGCGATATCTCGCTGGTTGGGTCCAAATGTTCTTCTTCATTAGTTACTTCAGCCACGACTAAATTTTAACATGAGAAGCTTGTTTTTCAGAGATGTAACATGTTTTGTTTGAAATTCCCCTCGTGTGACAATGAAAAGCCAAGACAGTGCTACTAACGACGACAAAATCCTGATGACTAAAAAGTTATTTTCGGTAAAAAAATCATTAATCTCGCCTTTGGTTCTTCTGAAAAACGCCCAGACTATATTCATAAATAGCGACATATTGATAATCAGACCGTAGGTTAGCAACCTCGGTTGGGAAAATATCAGAATAATCATCGGAATGAAGGAGGGAAAAAAGTATCTTTCCAGCATATTCGGCAAAAACAAAAACCCGGCAAATCCGATTGTAAAAAGGGAATAAACCACGTCGGGTTCAGATAACTTCTTTTTAACAAGACCGGAGATGACTATCAAATTTACCGTCAGAAACAAAATCCACCCCGCCATTCCCAATGGTAAACCCAAAACTTGAGTCGTGACCGGGTGTTTGTCGATAGTAAAAAAAATGGTGTAGAAATTAAAAGCAGAGACTGAAAGTTTTCCGGCGACCGTTGCCGTAGGAATTATCCTCTCCCTAAGTAACCACCAGGAAAAGGGTAGAATTCCTTCTTTCGCAAAAGGAGCGGTAGAAACGACAAAAAGTGCGATAGTTGAAACACTTCCTATGACCAAGCTCCTTAACTTTGGACGAAGCTTGTAAAATATAAAAAGATAAAGCGGAGCAAAAATCAACCAGTTAGGTTTTATATAGAGACTGCTAAAGTAAAAAAGGATTGAAGCTCCAGGCATTCCCCTGATCAGCAAGGTAAATGCTCCCATACCCAAAAGTGACACCATACTATCGGACTGTCCCCAAACTCCGCTTAAAAAAATTGAAATGGGGTTAAATAGATAAAACAAAGATGCAGCAAAAGCCACTTTGAAAGATTTAGTAAAATCCTTAACCAGCTTGTAAATAATAGCTGCGATACCGAGATCCGACAATATTGAGGGCATTTTAAGAAGTAGCCAATAACCTTCTCGATAAAAATAAATAATAAATACGGCTGGCGGAATTCTTATTAGGTTATGCAGCTGTGCTAAATAGAACTTGTGATCAAAGAGCCAGTAACTCGCTCCGTATACTAAAGAAATTATCGGAGGATAGTTGGGGGTCGCGTAGTGCCAATCTTTAACAAAGTAAAAGTCTTTTGTACCATACTGCCAGAATTTTATTCCCCAATCGGAAAAGAGAAGCAAGTCTCCGTCAATTTTTACCCAGTAAGGTACAAAAATGATTCTGACTGAAAAACCCAAAAGGAGAAAAAAAAATAATATTAACCGAGTTTCCCTTTTTGATAGCGGCTTAAATTTAAACATATGATCTTCTGAACACGGCCTTTCCTTTTTCCGTCAGTAATAAAAAGGTCGCGACCAGAGAAATAAAGCTTATAATATCTGCTGCCCTTCTTAGTTTCGTCTCTTTCCATATAAATTCAAGCGTGTGTTTACCTTCAGAAACACTTAATTCAATCTGCCCGTAAGGTTCTCCGGAAGTAATTTGCACCGCGGTCCCGTCAACCGAAGCCGTCCAGCCTGGAAAATAATATGTGTTAAATTTAACTTTTGAATTTTGATCCAATGAAACTCTCGAGGACCATTTAATTGGAGTGATTTCTTTAATTTCTTCTACAGTTCCGTTTTCAACTTCTACTTTGTGATCGGGCTTTTTTGTCGGCCTGACACCAACCCATTTGGGCAGTAGCAAATAATCTTCGCTATAAGTCGGGTCACTGAAAAAATAATTTAAGTAGTCGGAATCACTTTTGTAAACAATTTTACTCGGTCGGAAATAACCGTAAGTCAAAAGGGTCGCCATCGCCAAAGTAAGAGTAGTAAACAAAACTTTTCTAGCTTTTGGTAGTGCCTCTATGACCAAAGCTAAAAGTATTGAAGAAAAAAATGCAGTAAAACTTAAAAGCCTCCAGGGAAATTGGATAAAATTATAGAAAGGCAACATCTTCCAAATAGGCAGCGAGCGTATATTCATAAAAAAAATACTTATAAAAAATCCTCCGATTGCCCAAATAAAAACTCTGGAATTTTTAAACAAACTTCTTTTAAAAATAAAAATGACGACCGATGCAAGTACCGCCAAAAGATTCACAATACCGATTTGAAAAGAAATCTGATCGTCGGGTCCCCAAACGCTGCTTCCGTATCCCCAACTGGGGAGTATTAACTGTTTAATAAAAGGGAAATGATCTACTAACGGAAAGGGGGTTATCGAGGCAACAAGACCTTGCTCAATTAAGGCCGGCAACCACCAGTATGCCGTCAGGCCTATTGATAATACTGCAGCAATTATCAATCCCGACACCGCGTTTTTTTTATCTTCTGACTCTGGAAAAATTAGTAAAAATAAAAATATTAAAAATGGCGTACTTAATGCAAAGAAGTAGTTATGAGAAAGAATAAATGAAGAAAACATTATGGCGGAGCAAAAAATATAAATAGGCTTTGGTCTTTTTAGGACTTTAATAATAAAAAGTGCCACATATGGAAGGAGTGCCAACGCCAAAGCTTCGCCGATTGCACCTCGGACGTAGAGTTGTACAGCCCTGTAGGGAGTGTACAAAAAAAGCACGGCTCCCGCTAAACTCGCTACTTTTCCTACAAACTCCTTTAGAAAAAGATACATTCCGAATACCGATAGAAGGCAGGATAGTAAAAAAACGGATTTTAAGCTAGCCGTCAGACTTCCGAAAAGAAAATAAAACAAACTGCCAATATAGAAAGGAAGTACGTAGTAAAAATTGAAAAGGGGATAACTGAATCCGAAGGTAAAATCAGGGCCAAGGCGCGGCGGGAATTGACTCGAAGTGATTGCTCTCGCCATTTGGTATATATCGGCAAGATGATGCAAATCGTGTGGTTCGTAGAATCCCGGAGTTATTAAGTAATAAAGAGCCGGAACTGAAAAGACTAAAAGTAAAATCTGAAATAAATAAGTTCTGAAATACTGTTTCATATTTTAAGTTTGCGATTATCCCGAAGAATCATCCCGGACAAAAGTAATACTAAGGAAAAAACAGTTATGGAATTGGCAAAAGAACGTATGGGGGTATTAATAAACCTACCTCTTATGATATGCTTTCCTTTTGGAATTTTGACGCTAATAACTCCATGAGCCCCATATGTCCCGCTACTCACCCTCTCGTTATCAAGAATGGTAATCCAACCGGGAAAATACATCACAGGAATCACTGCTTCCGCATCCTGATAAATATCGGCGTCAAAACTAAACCTATTGGTCTGTTTTGTGAAACCGCTAATAATCCCTTCTCCGGAAACAAGCTTGGGTGTTGTAGGCGCGGATGCCGGAGGAGCGGTCTTAGCGGTTTTGGGCAAATAATCTAAAATCGCGGCTTTCTCCTGGAGCTCATAACCAATTCCGGTTAACTTATCTACATCTTTTGCTCCTCTCGAAAAATTAAAAGGTTTAAAGAATTTTAAATTTAATCCTATTGTTAATATTATTATGAAAATAATTAAACCCTTTCTAAAAAACCAGTTTGGTCTGGCTAAGGTTCCGCAGGCGAACGATAGAAAGAAAATGACAAGACTCAAAAATCTCCATGGAAACTGAACAAATTTCAGTAGTGGCAAAGCGTCCCAAATAAAGAAAGAGCGTGGGTGAGTCAAAAATGCAGATAAAAGAAAAAACGATAGTAGCCCGAAAACTATCAGAGCTTGGAGAAATCTTCTTTTGTAAATCCAGAAAAATGCGATGAAAGATGTTAGCACTGCTAACCACCAATGTGGCCAGCCGATTTGAAAAGACAGATCATCATATGGACCGAAAATAGATGGTCCGAAACCCCAACTTCTTTGAAGAAACAGCTGTTTTAAAGAAACGAAGTGGGCGTGATAATCCGAATACTCACTGGTCAAATACTCCGTTTGAATTAAAGACTGTTCAAAAATCGCAGGCAAAAGGAAAAACGAAGAAAGTCCGACTCCCAACATTCCCGACAAAAAAATATACTTGACGCTTTTCCAATTTTTACTGGTTATTATCCAAAACGAAACCCACAAGATTGTAAAAGGAGCATAAATAAGACTGGAAATATTATGGGTCGTCAATAGAAAAAAAAGGGCTATGGAAGTAGTAGCTAAATATTTATATCCTGGATTTTTCACTAACCGATAAAATGAAAGCCACAAAAAAGGCAGGATGCTTAAGGCAAAGCTCTCTGACAAAGCACCTCTCACAAAGATGTCCAGTGCGTGATAAGGGGCATAGGAATATAAGACCGCCGAAAGGATTCCTCCGAGTTTTCCCCAAAATTCTTTGGCAAGCAAATACATCCCGATTGCAGATAGAACTAGTGAGATAAGAAAAAGGGTCTTTACCGTTGCCATAATCGAAAGGGGAGTTGCGAGTCTGATCAGTGCTCCAAGATAATAAGGAAATGCGCTATAGAAATTAAACATCGCTTGACCGTATCCGTAAACCATATCCGGGGACCAGCGGCAGGGAATTTGTCCGTCGGCAAAACATTTATCCATTTGATAAACCCTCATTACCTGAAGATCATCGTGCATATTGAAATATCCACGGCCTAAAAGGTAAAAGCTCGACGGTAAAATAACTAATAATAGTATTAAAATCACAATTTTGTCTTTCATGTTTTCTTCTTCTTTTTAAGGTAAATTGGTACTGCTATAACCCCTGCTATGCTTATGGTATTCCCTGCTACCCTAACCGGAGTATTTCTTAACTCTGCCTTGACTTCATGACTCCCCTGATTTAGGAAAAAAGTTATTAAACCAAGTTTGTTAGTGTAGTTAATTGGAGTTTTAACTCCGTTAACAAAAACTTCCCAGTTAGGAAAATAATACAAAGGTAGTTGCAGTATCGCAGTTTCACTCTCAATTTCTACATTCCATATCTGCCAATCAGTTCCCTTTTGTCCTTCAATCGATCCTACCCTGCCTTCAATTGCCACCGGTTTATTGGGTGCCGCACTCCCCGGAGGTTTTTCTGCATAAATCGGCAGATAATCAAATATACTTATTGTCTGCTGCCTTTGCCAGGAATCGCCGGAAAATTTTTCGGAGTCGGAAATGTCAATCCAAATCCTTGGAACAAAATTACTCCGATACAGCATAAAACCGATAACTATCAATAAAATAAAGGTTAATTTGTATCCTGCCGTTACTTTTTTAAATAAAAGCGATACACTTCCAGAAGCCAGTGAAAAAAGAAAAGTCGCAATTATTAAAAATCTCCAGGGAAATTGCAGGATAGCTAAAAAGTACAATTTATCCCAGATAAAACTTGAGCGGGAGTGCGCCATAAAAAGAGCTATCCATCCCAACAACGTAAAAAATAAAACGAGAAAAAAACTCTTTTTCCTTTTAAGAATCAAAAGCAAAATTAAGACAACCAAAGGTAAAAGCCATTGTATTAGTCCGACGGAAAGCAGGATATCGTCGTATGGACCAACTTCACTAGTCCCATAACCCCATTGGTTTTCAAAAAGAAGCTGCCTGACTCCGACAAAATGGTTTATATAGTTAAAGTACCCACCTAAAAGTGATTCTATATGAACAAAATTTTTTTCAAACCAAGCTGGAATTACGAAAAAGGCAGAAATTGCAAACCCCCAAAAAAGCCCTGTAAAAAAATTAAAACCCTTTGCTTTTAGTTTCAGAGAAGTAGAGTCTTTTTTATACCAAAGTAGAAAAATAAACCAAAGAAGAAGTATCGGAATAAAAATTAAAGCACTAATATTGTGCGACGTTAGGAGAGAGGCGAGTGATAATGCAAATAAAACTTTATATTTTTTTCCATCCTCTAGACTTTTCGCAGAATATAAAAAAATAAACGGTAGAAACGCTAATGCCCAAAGCTCCCCCACCGCTCCCCTAACATAAAAATCGACTGCTCTGTACGGTGCATAAATATATAGAAAAGAGCTTACCGCCCCCCCCATCTTCCCCCATAAAAATCTACCCAAGAGATACATGCCTACTAGCGCAAAAATCGTGCTTGCAATAAATCCTGCCTTCACGCTATCCAAAAATCCTAGTCCAACCAAGTGAAATGCTTCCATGATGTAGTACGGCATTGGTGCGTAAAAATTAAACTGCGGGTATCCGTAACCGTAGCCCATATCCGGCACCCAACGGCATGGAATTTGTAGATCTTTTACGCACTTATCGATCTGAAGAAGTCTCATTGCCTGCATATCGTCGTGCATCGGGAAAAATCCCGGCCGGAGCAAAGAGGAAAAAGTTGGTACAGCTAATATCAAAAGAAGGAGTACTAAAAATCTATCTTTGGAAAATAATCTAATTTTCATACTTGCCCGATAAATCGTTCCACCTTATCTTAAGAAGGTCTCGGAATGTCTCCAAAACCACGCTTTTCAACCGAACCCTGGTGTCTTCCCTATTTTTCCAAACAATCGGAATTTCCCTAATCTTTAAACCAAACTTTTTTGCCAAAAAAATAATCTCGGCATCATATGCCCAGCGGTCGATTAAAGATGCGCGGAAAATTTTTTTGGCAGATTCTTTTTTGAAACCCTTAAATCCGCAGGTAAAATCCGCAACATCGGTCCCGGTAACCAATTGTGTTAACAAAGTAAATACCCTTCCCATTGTCTCCCTATACCAAGGCTGGTGTATTAAAATCTTTGCACCTTTAACCCTCCTCGAGGCGATGGCCAAGTCCGCTCCTTTATTGAGAGTGTTAAAAAATATTTCTATATTTTCAAGAGGAACAGATAAATCTGCATCCATAAATATAATATACTTTCCTGTTGCGTTTAAAATTCCTTCTCGCAATGCGGCGCCTTTGCCTCTGTTTTTTACCAGCCTGACCAATCGTACCTTCTTGTCTTTTACACTACCAACAATCTTGGAAGTTCTATCCTTACTTCCGTCGTCACCAACTATTATTTCCCAGTCGAATCTTTTTCGCTTCAAATAGGAAATAACTTTTGCTATAGTACTTTGAATAATCTTTTCTTCATTGTAAGCGGGAATAACTATACTCAAATCCGGATTTTTTGCCATAACTACTTCAATATTCTACCTAAATAGTTCGGTGATTGGAAATACTTTAGGAGGTATAGTTTCCTTCCTTTTGATTGATGGATATAAAAATATAAATTGATACGGCCGCAAAAATACTTCTGATAATACTTTTAAATTTAAAAAGTAAATCAGACGAAATAAATACATCGGCAAAACTCTTTGCGTCTTTTAATTTAGGGAATATCGGATTAAAAAGACCGTATGAAAGTGAACTTTCAAATAAAAGTGTTAAAACTAACCAGACTCCGAATAAGGACACTACCAAAAGAGCGTATTTAAAATTATATTTTATTAAGTAAATTATTAAGAAGGGAGTGATCCACAAAAACCATTGTGGGTGGTAATTCGAAACGGAAAACATAGTCAGAAGAATGATCAAAAAGTATTCATATAATTCAAATGTTTTCTTCGAATAAAGAGAGTGAAAGTATATTAAAAACAAAATGATCAGAAATGGATAAAGAACTTCTGCACCCGACACAGGCAATCCCAAAAAGAGCATCTTTTGATTCTTGGAAGAAAATAAAACCATCTGTCTAAAGGCAGGTGAGGAAATATATGAGGCGATTGTTATTAAAAAAGGCAAAAATCCCAGTACCAGATATTTTAGTCGTGACCACAAATCCTTATCGGACAAAAAAGCTATTGGCGGAATTAATAAAAGAGGATATATTTTAAAGCTTCCTGCGACTCCCAGTGATAATATCGCCCAAAAGTAATTTTTCTTTTTGGCTAAAGCGAGAGCAAATACAGTAAATAAAACCGGAATTATATCGAATTGTCCCATCATAAAAGTCGAGTAAACAGTCAGCGGGTTAAACATCCAAAAAATAAAAGCTAACTTTTTTCTTGATTGTTTCTCAAAAAGACCAGCTAATAAAAATGCTGTAGCTATATCTATAAAAAGTGAGGGAAGTTTGTATAAAAACAAATGCCAGGGCAGGGACGGATTGGTAAAAACAGAATCCGGATTACTCCAGTATTGGGGAATAAAATTAGGGTCCAATAACGGCTTCAGGAAAGTTTGGAAGGTACCGAAAGTAAAATAGGCTAATGGCGGATATATAAAATAGTCGTTAATATTACCCGCAATCTTTATTAACGGATGGTTCGGCTCGTTGGTACTTAAATTAGCAAGATCCTCGTAAATACTCAGGCGTCCCTCGTAGGCTGAAAAATAACCTGCTGAAGTAAATACCCAAAGATCGGGATGAACAGTGATCGGCATCAAAATTAGTCTTATTAAAATTCCGACGACGAGCCATTTAAACCACCATTTTCTAAACATACCGATTACCATTCCACTGATATTAGCACAAAAAAAATCGCAGAAGCTAATTTATGAATATTGCATGCTACCTTAAGAATTTTTAAGCAATAAATTTATTTCACAAGAGATGGAGTGTGGGAGAAAAAAGTGATGTGGGAATTAAATAAATATTAAATAAGTGTGTAATCAATTTAATGTTTTTACCGTATCTATTAATATATTCAAACCGTAATCTAAATCTTGTCGTTTTATAATTAAGGGTGGCATTAGTTGAATATTTCCATCATCGCCATAAAGAATATACAATCCCCTTTTTCTACATTCATACATTACTTTCCGAGCTAAATCAATATCGGCTTCTTTGGTTTCTTTGTTTTTTACAAAGCTAATTCCGATTTCCATCCCAAAACCTCTAACATCACCGATGTATTCCAACTTCATGATTTCGCTGATTAGAACATCTCTCACATATTCGCCATCAGATTTTGATTTTTGCCAAATATTATCCCTTAAGTGAATTTCCAAATTTTTTTTGGCAGCCGCACAGCCAACCAGGTTCCAACCAAACGTTGATTGCAAGTTGGTATAAGGCCATGTTTTATCTGCTATTTTATTCGTCGTCACCATTGCCCCTATAGCTGATGCGCCATTAGAAAAACCTTTCGCAAAAGTTGCTATATCAGGCACAACATCTTCGATATTCATTCCAAATAACTCGCCACATCTTGAAAATCCTGTGCCCACTTCATCTAAAATCAATAATGTATTATATTTTCTCGTTAAATTTCTAACTAATTTTAAATATCCTTTTGGAGCCACATATGTAGATCCCCAACCGGTAATTATCCCCGCTTCTGTTATCAAAGCGGCAACATCCTCTTTATTCAATATTTCCTCCAGATTACTTTCGAAATATTTTAACAGATTATCTTCTTTCATATTTGACTTGTATGTTGCGGGGAACTCCATTTTTAACATTTCTCCAAAACGAGACCCGACAGCTCTCATTTCGTTATCATCTAAAATTATTGACATCATTGTTAAAGATTGACCATGATATGCGTGACGAAAACCTAAAATCTTTGATCTTTTAGTGTATGCACGTGCCGTTTTAATAGCTTCCTCATTTGCTTCCATTCCTCCTGTTGTTCTACCCACTGCGTCTAATTCTTTTGGTAGATTATCAGTCAACAACTCCGCCAGCTGTAATTGTATATTTTCGGCAGTTTCCATAGGTGCATAGACGTTGTCATTAATTTGTTTAATCATAGCTTCAGCAATTTCGTTATTGTTCCAACCCAAATTTGTTACATTCCAACCGGAAGTAAAATCCAGAAGTTTTTCTCCTTTTTTGGCCCAGATGTAAACCCCACTAGCTTTCACTATATCGAATAACCAGTCCGAGGCATCGTTATATATGATTCTGTGTTTAATCATTTTTTATCGGTATTTTTATCTCCAATTACTTCGAAAAGATAAAGCGTTTCTCTGGGACCGAGTGTATTATACTCTTTGGTACCCACTTTCCTAAAGGCTTTGGGATAAGCTGCGACGACTTTCAAATCCAAATCTTCGTAGTTCACCCTAAGTCTCGAATCGTTTATAACCAGAAATGTGCTATTTCCCGCCTTTTTGGATTCGATTAGACTGGAAGGTAATTGGTTCAAATCCAATCCCACACCTATTACCGTAATTTCAGGAAAACGACTTAAGTACATCTGAAGCCCATCGGGTAACGTTCCAAAATACCCTTCGGTTCCGACAACTATTTTTTTGTCGGGATTATCTTTGTGATATTCCTCAAGATATTTGGCAGTTTCCTTTATACCATAGCCCGCCGTCCACTCTTCCAGGTATCCGCTTCTTTCGTTTCTGGGCAAAGGGGCTGCTTCAATTTTTGTTATCAAGGTTAAATCTATTATTAGAGCGTGAACTATAAAGATTGCCAAAAGAAGAGTAATAAAAGATTTTTTCAGATCGTTCTTAAATAAAACCCCCACAAAAATAAAAAGATAAGGCAGAACAAACAAAATGTAGCGTACTGTAAAAACTTTGGCGTACATTGCATTGGCTAAAAGTGGTAAGAGTATCCAGAAAGAAAGCAGAAAAATCTCTTTTTTGAATTTATTAAATCTCAATATAATTCCGATTGCTACCAAAAGGGGCAGCACCGATGGCCCTAAAATCCAAAGCCATTGGAAAATTTCTTTAATATGGAAAATAAACGGATCTTTGGGATTTATCCAAAGATGACTTAAAGGGAAAATATAGTCTTGGTTTCTTAACGCAATCAGATGAAAGTTGGGGCCGAGGCGGAGGATATTATATAAACCGAATGCAATCAAATAAGTGACCATTAATAAGATTAAGAATTTAATCAAGATAATTGCTTTTTTGCCTTTATCCTTAGCTAAATTTAAGAAAAGAAGATCGAGGGGAAGTAAGATGCTAAAAAATACTGCCGGAGACTTGGTCAACATAGCACCACCAAGGAAAAATCCGGCGATCATAGCAAAGTCCAAGCGTAATGCTTTAACACTTAGTACCGAAAAAACCAGCGTCCAAATTCCGAACATTGTCAGCATCGAGTCGACTAGCGCCATGCTGTCAAAAAAGACTACAAACGGCGAAATTGCATAAACCAATGATGCCAAAAGAGACGCTTTGGTTGAGCGAAAAAGAATTTGTGTCAGAACGAATACCCCTACTAAAGATCCCATTCCGGTAAATACTGACATAATTCTTCCGGCAAAAAGAGGGTTTGAAATTAATTTAAGCAAAGGTATAATCGCCCACATGTAGAGAGGCTGTTTACCGTCGGATAGCGGAATAAACCTCAATGTCGGCTCGGCACGCATAATTTGCGCCCAACGGATATAAATTGCCTCGTCCCCGAATATCGGTTGCTGATCGAAAAGTACTTTTGCTAGGCGAAGAATAAGTGCAAGCGAAAAAATTCCAATACCAAAAAATATTTCTTTCCGCCAGAGTTTTATTAATTTCTTAAGGTCCATAAATTCCCCGTATATCATTTAATTTTACTTTAGTTATTTGGATTATCATTTCTTTGGATTCGCGAAGGTATCTTTTTAACGATCCTCCTTTACCTTTGCTTATATCTATATCTTCCCAAAAAACCGGTACTTCTTCAATTGTATACCCCATTTTCTTAATAATATGCAAAAGTTCCACATCCCAACTTGTTACCGTCCAGCCTTTAGCCTTAGTCATTTTTCTGAAAAATTCCAGCATCGGAAACACTTTTTTAACAACTTTTGTTTGGAAAAGTTTAAAACCGCACTGGGTATCGTCTATCTCGGGTAAAATAAAAAGTTTTCTCACTGCCATAAAAACAATGGAGCCAATCTTGCGGTATAAAGGGAAGTTTTTACGCACTAAACCTCTGGAACCTATGACTGCCCCAACTTTTTCGCTAATAAAAGGAAGAAGTTTTGTCAGTTGATCAATGGGTGTTGACTGGTCCATATCGGAAAAAAGAACGAACTTACCCCCAGCTTTCTTTATTCCATACCAAAGCGCGGATGGTTTTCCACCGTGAGGATTTTCCAAGAATCTGAAATTCTTCCAGTTTTTTATTTGTTTTTTAACAATAATTTTACTCTCGTCGGAACTTCCGTCATCAGAAACCAGCACTTCCCAG
This sequence comes from Candidatus Woesebacteria bacterium RIFCSPLOWO2_01_FULL_39_61, assembly GCA_001793155.1. Classification (GTDB taxonomy): domain Bacteria; phylum Patescibacteriota; class Microgenomatia; order UBA8517; family UBA8517; genus WO2-FULL-39-9. The sequence goes on along the minus strand of MGHI01000020.1, from coordinate 44,307 downwards.
TCAAATTTTTCAGTTTTCAAAAATTCATACACCTGAGTTAAAACTCCTCTTTTAAGATTCTCGCTTTCGTTATAACAGGGGATAATAACCGACAAAAATATTTTTTTCATTTTTATTTTGTGAACCCGAACATAGGATCTGTTAAATTGGAATTCGCACCGGAACAGCTTATTGTAACTTGACCGCCATCATACTTTCCATAATCCGGATAAATTAATCCTAATGCGCCAAATGTTTTACCAGCCGGAAAAAGGTTTTCGTTAAGGGGAAAAACAATAGTATATACTGGACTTCCTGAATTAGGTTTATTTACATGCATATTTTCTAAGTAGAAAAAGTATCTATATCCTAAGTCATATCCGGGATTTGTAATATAAGAAACCGCAACACAGGGATAACTATGAAGTCGGGCATCGGCTTTTATTTCTTTTACCAGCTCTTTTCTATAGACGTAACCACTTTTATTTACGTGTACACTTAAAATGCGATATACATTAGATATAAGAAAAATACTCAAGCATATGATCCCAAGTATTTTATATTTTTTAAGTGAAAAAAGATAAGACAGGAAAAGTGAGAGTAGCGTAATCCAAATAACGGTAATTCCGTTTAGGTAATACTCGGAAACCGCCTTTGAATACAAAGAAAAAAATACTACGTAGGTGATGATCCAAAGGGAAAACAGAATTATCCACTCTCTTTTTATTATTTTCTTAATTGTCAAGAATAAGAATATAAGAAGAATTGTGATTGCCGCCCAAGTGTAATTTATCCCAACATCACCCCACAGGAATCCCGAAATGTTTTTGCTTGCGAGGTGGATCACTCTTTGCAACTTTTCCGAACCGGAAAAAATATCACGCTGCGGAGTTGTGAGGGCGACAAAAAAAGCCTTTGTCTGGATAAATCCGTGTTTTACTTCAAAAAGCAATAAGGGTAGTAAGGTACCTAAAAGGGTTAAAGCACCGGGAATAATTACGAACTTATCGAACTTTTTCCCTTGCAACAAGAGCGCAACCACCAAAAGTGGAACGGTAAGTATGAGAGCAAAATTTAAATTCCAAATTAACCCGATTAAAATTCCCGACAAGATAAGTCCACGCCCTATGTTTCTTTTTAATAATAAGTGGATAGCATACAAAAGCCATAAAGTCCATAGTATTACAGGCATTGTCGGAACAACTTCCCTGTCGTTAAAAACTAAATAGAAAGAAGTAGCGTAAATAAATGCACCGATTAATCCAGTGTTTTTGTCAAAAATTTTTGAAAAAATCCAGTAAACACTCCAGATACTAATAAGGCCCAAAAACGTCACTAAAATAACTCCTCCTATCGGGTCCATTCCTGATAAAAGGTAAAAAGGAACCAACAAATAGTAGTAAACTGGCCCTATAAAAATTCCTTGTGTTGAAGTTTCTTGGCCTATTAAACGAAAGTGCATGTTTTCTACTACGTCTCTAACAAACCACCCGGCAAGATCATGATCGTGGCCGTATAAAAATAATTCTTGTGCCTTATAAAGTCTCAAAAATAGTCCTAAAATTAAGATAATTAAAATAAGACAATTCCTTCTTAGGTCGTATCTAATTTTCATTTTTTTCGGTTGATATAATCTATTTTTACACCAAACGTGAACTGATTCAATGAACTGATATAGCTGGTTTAGATTTTGTGATATTCTTTGTATGGTGAAAAAAAATAAAACCCTGACCTTTACAATGTACATCATATTCTTTGCATCCGGTGGGACAGGTCTTGTTTACCAAGTTGTTTGGATTCGTCAACTACTGGTTATCTTCGGAAGCACCACTCACTCTACTGTCGCGGTTTTAGCGTCATTCATGGCTGGACTAGCACTCGGGAGTTATCTAATTGGTAAATTTTCTGACAGGGCGAAAAACCTACTTTTAGTTTATGGAGTCCTGGAGTTTTTAATAGGTATCTTTTCTTTTTCTACTTTATTTATGTTTCCCGCAATTAGAGATATTTACAAGAGTACTCATTCACTTTTTTCAAATTCATTACAGCTCGTGCTAGCTTATAAGTTTATTCTCGCATCCTTAGCAATCTTGCCGGCGACGGTTGCAATGGGAGGCACTTTGCCTACATTAATTACTTTTTTCGCCAAACGTGACAAGAAACTTGTCTCTGCCACAAGCCGCCTCTATGCAATAAATACGCTCGGAGCAGTAGTTGGAACCATACTGACTGCCTATTTCTTAATAGAAATTCTGGGTTTGAAGCTATCCTTAATTTTATCCGTAAGCATAAATATACTCATTTCTATTGTTATCGTAACACTCTCGAAAAGTAGATTTTTTGTACCGGTGTATCGAAAAGAAACACCCCCCAAACTAGTTGATAAAATAGATTTTACGAATAAGGACAGACTTGTTTTAGTTGCTTTCGGAGCATCGGGCCTCATTTCCTTATGCTACGAGGTTTTGTGGACACGGCTTTTGACGCCATCCACAGGAACCTTTATTTACGCTTTTGCCGGCGTTTTAAGTGTTTATTTATTGGGTATTGCAATAGGAAGTTATTTATTTGAATTTTTATTTGAAAAGAGTAAAAGTCCTGTTTTTATATTCGGATTATTTGAGGCAGGAATCGGACTGTCGGCAATTGCATCGATTCTCGTAAATTCAAACTTTATAAATATTCCCACTCTGATAAAAGTGTTTTTAACGATTATTCCGGGAACCCTCTTAATGGGTATGACGTTTCCTGTTGTTATTAAATATTTTTCCAAGAAGAAAAAAATCGGCGAGACTGTCGGGATTTCGTATGCCGGGAACACTATCGGGTCAATATTTGGTTCTGTTGCCGCCGCTTATTTGGTCATACCGATCTTTGGGACAATAAAAGGAATTGTTATTTTAGGAATTTTTAATTTTGTACTGGCACTCATACTTACTTTAAGTGACAATATCATTTCTAGATCTTTACAGAAAATTTCAGTCGTGTCTTTAGCTATTCTAATTGTATTTTCCTATTGGCTTATAAAGTTGGACCCCCTTACTCTCCAAAGTGCAAAAATCAAACAAAGGATTCAAGTGATTCGGGAACGGGGTAACTATGAAGAAATGTTCTTAGAAGATGAAGTTGCAACTGTTTTGGGTTATAGCCAAATAGGAGGAACTGATAAAGCATTGCTTATCGACGGAGTTCAGACAACCTCTCCCGGTCCGGATACTACGCTTCTGGCACATTTGCCAATTTCGATACACCCGAATCCTCAAAAGATGCTTGTTATTGCTTTTGGTATGGGGGGGACCTACCGCTCGGCACTTATTCATCCTAATCTCTCAGTTGATGCAGTAGATCTTGTTCCCTCGGTACCCAAAATGTTTCATCTTTTCCACGCTGATGCTGAGACAGTACTTACTAATCCCCGCGGAAGAATTTTTATTGACGATGGGAGAAATTATGCCCGTACAACCAAGGAAAAATATGACATTATCGTGGTTGACCCTCCTCCCCCTGTAAATGCAGCAGGAACAACGGTTTTGTATTCGAGAGAGTTTTATCACGATAGTAAAAGAATTTTAAACGACGGCGGATTATTTGTCGCCTGGTTTTATACCGGTGCATCAGTTGATGATTTTACTCATCTTTTTAGAAGTTTTATTGATGAGTTTCCGAATGTTCTTGCTATTAACTCGGTGATTACTAGCGGTTTCTATTTGATCGGAAGCGAAAAACCCATCCCTTTTGATCAAAAAATAATTGCCGTGAAACTCACAGACCCAATAGTTTATGCAGATAATAACAAAACACTTTTAGATGGAACGATAAAAATTAACATTCCTCTTATTACGATAGAAAGCATATGCGAAAGGATTTTGGGCGACAGAGAGGTTATCAGCAAATTTGTCGATGGAGCAGAAGCAGTTTCCGACGACAGGCCAATAACAGAATACTTTTTGTTAAGAACCTTTAGAAATAACTCGACTTTGATGCGACCGGAATATATTGAAAAATTTAATGATGATATCCACGCCGCATTTCAATGCGGAGCGTCCACTAAGGAGGATGACATATAAAAGTTCAATTCATCCCCGATAGAAATATCGGGGTTTTCTTGAAATTTTCTATAAAAAATTTTGTAGGCTCCAAAAGATGTAAGCAGGGGAATTTGAATATTTCCTAAATTCTTTTTCTCCGCTCGACAGTAATTCCTCCAAACTTTTCTTGTTCTTCAATAATGGTGCTATTCCCGTATCTACCCAACCATTCTGCCAGTCTTTCAGGGTGAGGTGGATCTACTTCGTACAGGGCATAAAAAATCTCTGTATTTCGATCTTTTACCAGTCCGCATAAACCTTTTCCGCACCTTTTGGTACCCAACCACAAATAAAGATAGTCGTATGAGTGAGAGATAACAGGCGGGACATATGTTTCAACATTAAACTCTTGCAATCTCTTTTTTCCAGCGTCATCAAAGATCCAATTGACCGCTTGTTTCTCATTCCCCAGAGTTATGTGTGTGGGCCCATCAACTCCGGCAATTAAATAATTCTTTAAATTCGTAACGTTTATCATTAGAAATAAGACAAAAAAAGCTGTGACTGCAATTTTTCCCAGCTTATCTTCCCACAAAATTCCAAAACCCAAAGATAGAAGTAGCATCATCGGTAAAAAATATCCAGTCATGTAATAGTCATAAATATTTCCGAAATTACCCTGGAAAAAGATGTAACCCAACATTGGAATCCCTAGAAAAATTATTAGCAACGTTAACGGCGTTTTCTTTTTTTTAAACGAAGAAATCAGCGCAATTAAAGATACGGTTGTGAAAAGTTTCGCATAACCCTCTCTTCCGGGAAATATCTTTGAATTGTAAACATTCCAAAAATACCTGAGACGGGTATCCAAAACACTGTATAAAGGTGTCCTGAAACTTTTTTCCTCTAATAAAACTCTTTTGAAATTATTTAATAATATATGTTCGTGCCGAAAATCAAATACAATTTGGGGTAAAAGTGTAACCAAAAAAAGAATTCCCAAAACAACAGCGGTTTTGACATTAGGTAAGTTTTTTCTTTGCCAAACAGCGAAAATCAGAATCATCGGAAGATAAAAGACCGCACTAGCCGCCTCAAGCTGCAGCGAAATTCCGATAAGTAAGGTTATAACTAGCCACCAATATTTATTTTTTCCGAGACTTATTCTCCACATTGAAAACAAAAGCAGTATGCTGGTTAAAAGAATTGGTGTGGGATTAGCTAACCATCTCCCGGCAAGAACAAGATAATAGGAAAATCCGACGATAATAGTGGCAATAAGTCCCGTCGCCCTGGAGTGCATCTTCCAGCCCAAAATATAAAGGGGGGCCAGAGCGATTGTCGAAAGAAATGCTAAAAATACCGCCGGGTATACTGGATTCCCTCCCCCCAATAAATAAAAGGGGGCTATCAAATAATAATAGAATGGTCCCAAAAATATTCCGGCCAAACCGGTGACTGGTCCAACCAAAAATGGTTTTCCCTGATGCCAAAATTCCCAAATCCTGAGTGCGTCCCTGCCTTGATCGTAATAAAACCACATCAAATCCCCGACCCTATAAACTCTGACAAAAAAGGCGGTGATAAATATAAATACCAATATAATGTACAAAGCCAGATGAGAATTTATTTCCACACCAAAACTTTTTCGCCAATTAGTAAATTTTTTTTGCAGACCTGCAAACTTAGACTTCACGCTAAAATTTTACCACTAAATCGACCGAAGATAACCAGAGAGGCTAAATTATTTAATTTCAGGATATTTATCGGGGTTTGAAAGATAATAGTCGAGCCATTCATTCCCATCTTCCACTTCGACTTTTTCCACGTAATGTCTTTTCTTGAACGACCCTCTTTTGGCATTTTTCTTTCGCTGGATTTTCAGGATTTCGTATTTTCTCAACCCGAATGCTCTGAGAATATTTTCGGTAACTTCCTCTATGTCTGCCAATTCCTCCAAAATCTCCTCCTTTTCTTTTGCTTTATTTAGCTCCATTGCTTCTTCCAGAATCTTTTTCTTAAGCTCTTCTATATACTCGTCGGTCATCAACGTACGGAGTGTGGGTTTATTACCGGCTCCGATAATCCCCTGCACTATTTCATCTCTGGCCAATTTTTCAAATTTAAATTTTCTGATTTTTTTTGGCATATTTTTTGGAAACATCTGTTTTTTTCTACAGCTTGATCATAAGGAAAATAATAAATCATAAAGAGCTCCATTTCTTATCAACCTTACCGCTGGATAATATTCTTTCTGTCATTCCGATAGTCAGTCCAGCATACCATTCGTCTTTGGCAAAATCTTCTATTTGGTTTTTATTATGTGCGTCTACTCCACCGCTTTCCAGTCTATTATATTTTTTAATTAAAGACTGTAGTATTTCTCTTTGTTTTATAAAATCTTTTTTAATATTGTCATAAAATCCGTAAATAGTTTCGGCGCCGTCAATACGGTTTTCTTTTAATAATTTCTCCATCAAATATGCATCGCAATCTTCAATTTCTGTGAACCAATGGGCAAAGAATGCCAGACCTCCTGCGTCTCTAATCAGTTTGACGCTTGTATCCAAATCAATTCGATAAAGGTAATTAACATATATTCCTTGAATATATGAATCACTACTTAAAAACAGAACATATGGATATTGATCCACACCTCTTTTAATCATTTTATCGTATTTCTCTTTTAATATTTTGTTATCCTTAGCGTCTCTTTTCATTTGAACTCTTAGTTTCTCTATTAAAATAATATTCTCCTTTTTAGATTTAATCGCCTGAACAATGTGCGGACTACCAACTGCTTCACCTTTAGAAGCTGCTAAACAATCTTTCTCAGTCACTATAAAACCTATTTTATTTAGATTTTTTACAATACGGCTCATTCTTTCTTTTCTTGCTTCTTGAGCTAATTTACAATGCTTGAGAAGATTTGCGTCATAAGGATTCACAAACAAACCGACAATATGAGGAGTAAATTTTTTATCAAAATCATCCGGTTTATCAGCAGAAATTTCAATTCCGATTATCCACTTAGTCTTATTATTTTTCCTATCAACTAACTCCTTTACCCGTGACTCTTTCGGGACACTGTCATGATCAGTAAATGCAACTACACCAATATTGTTAGATTCACAAACTTCCAAAACTTCCTTGTAGGACATTAATCCATCAGATACTATAGTATGAGAATGTAAAGTTTGATATTTTGAAGTTGTTTCTTTAAATTTCATTGCGCGTGGATTAATTTATAGACAGTTACTCCGTTAACTTCCCATTCTTCTTCAATCTTGCTCCAGCCGAAATTTGCTACTTCTGCTTTTGGGCTATGGGTTGGATCGCATTTTTCCTTCGGCATTTCGCAAACGACAAAAAGTTGACTTGCCAAAGTTTCCTCGAGTTTTAAGGGGTCAATATCGTAAACCGGCTCACCCCATTTTTCCAAAAAATATTGGTATCCGTCTTCATAATTTCGCTCAGCCAGTACTGCGAGATTAAATTTCTCACCGTTTGCCTGTTTTTGGATTTCCCTGGCAACACCAACCGCCCTCTGCATTTGTCTATTCGGTGAGTATTTTATTGGGCTATTGGATAAATTTATATAGACTGCATATATCAAAAATACAGCTAGTGTTATTTTAACCAACCGGCTGGAGTTTTTAACTACATATTGACTCACTGCTCCGGCCAATAAAAAGGGTGCCGGAAAGAAAAAACCATAGTAGTGGTCGTATATGTGTTGTTTGTACAAAGATAAGCCTACAAAAGATACGCCAAGCCATGCAACGAGTAAAAAGTAAGAGGCCACGTATTTTGAATCTAGTTTTTTAAAAATATTTAACCAAGATTTCTTATCCGGGGAAATCTTCCGGGTACTTTTCAAAAGAATAAATAAGAATAATACAATAAATCCTGGGTAAAAAAGATAAGTGTAAATCCAGGATATATCCGCGTTTTGTGAACTAAGGAGAGATAAATTTACCTGGTCGATCAATTCAGGTATTTTTGAAATTCCGCTCCAGGGACGCGCTGACACAGTCGTTTGTCTCTCTAAGAAAAATAATTTTATCGCCCCGAAATTGCGCCATTCGTGCCGGGCATCAAAAATTACCAACGGAGACATAAGAATAGCAAAAGTTCCGATACCCAATATGGAATATTTTGTAAAATTCTTAATTTCAGAACTTGATTTTCTATTTTTTAAATAAGTTAAAACCCAGAATAGTCCAAGTGTGGGAGCTAAAAGCAGACCTAAATAATGCGATTGAAGAATAATTGCGAAAAATACTCCAAGTGCAAAAAGCCACTTAAATTCTTTGTATTGCCAAACTCTCCAAATCGAATATATGGATATCAGAGCAAAAAAAGGCATTATATTAGGGTTCCAGGAAGACTTTGAAAAAGTAATAACTACTGGCGCTATCGAATAAAAAAACGAGGCTATCATTCCGGCGGTATTTCCAAACCACTCGCGTCCCATCATCCAAACCAAAAATATAGTTGCAATTCCAAAAAGGGTTACCAAAACCGACGGCCCCACCGGTGAAAAATTAGCGAGTAAAAGTGCCGGAGCGATCATATAGTAATACAAAGGCCCCAGGTACATGTTGCCTATAGAAGTTCCAGGTCCAATAAGTATCGGATCAAAATTCACCAAAAGACGCCTCACGACAATTGCATCTCTCCCCTCATCGCCCAAAAAAATCATATACTCACCGATCCTATAAAGCCTGAAAGAAGCTCCAATAAGAAGAATTATAAAAATCAAAAAAGCCTCTCTGGGATTATCTTTAATCCAAAGCCTTATCTTATTAATCAATTTACTAAGGTACGATAACATATCTTCATCTGAGTTTTTTCCATAATTTGAAAAGGTCAATAAAGCTCCTGATTATTACATTTAAATCCGCTCCGGTTCCCCTTCCTTCGGTTCTGGGATAATGATGGACTCCTATTTCCACTATCTTAAATCCTGCTTTTTGCGCCTTAATTAAAAATTCGCTCGAAACAAAGGCTCCCCTTTCCGACTCCAGTGGGTCAATTCCGGAGAGTACCTTTTTTGAAATTAACTTAAAACCGCAATCAATATCCTTTACGTTTAATCCGAAAAGTATTCTCACAACAAGCTGCCAAAGCCAAGTGTTTACTTTTCTGTAAAACTTAACGGCTCTTTTCATATAGTATCCGACAACCAAATCTGCCTTGGTTCGCTTCTGTAAATTAATCAAGTTAGGAAGTTCGGAAATGTCAAACTGTCCGTCGGCATCGGTAAACGCAATCCATTCATATTTGGAACCATAAAACCCTGATTTTAATGCCCCTCCATACCCGCGATTATTTTTGTGGGTAATTATTCGTATATTTGTATTTTTCTTAGCAATTTCGGATAGGATTTCGCCCGTTCTATCATAACTCCCGTCGTTGACTACGATAATTTCGTATTTTTCAGCCAAATTAGGAATCGTCTCAAGTGCATTAACAAGTGTGTCCTTAATCTGGGCTTCTAAGTTATATACCGGGAAAAAAACCGATAGTTCTTTAAGTAAATAAGCCATATATCTAACATTTGAAGTCTAGCACAAATGAAGCTGACACTTCCATCGGCTCAAGTAAGCTTGTCTCACACAACTAAACGGTATATTATTTGGCTACATGGGCAAAAATTTTAAGAATTTAGCCGCAATCATTCTCATATCGCTAATCCCCACTCTTTTTATCTGGTTTCCGTTCTTTTTTAGACTACCAAGTATTTGGGGAATCCCATTGTCGAAGGGCGGTATGGCAACAATTGTTGCAAACTACGACGGACCGCTTTTTATCGCAGTTGCCAAAAGTTTATATGACCCCGCAGAGATTAATAACTTCGAATTCGGACTTCCCTCAGGTTATTATGCTGCTCATCTCCCTCTTTATCCAGTCCTTATTAGATTAATCGGCAAATATACCGGTTTTCCGTATGCAATGCTTGGCATTACCTTATTGTCCTCAATATTGGCTTTATATTTCTTCTCAAGAATTGTCTCCGAGTTCGTTGACAAAAAGGGTATTGTCTGGATTACAACCGTTTTTGCGCTACTTCCAGCCCGATGGTTAATAGTCAGATCGGTAGGATCTCCCGAACCTCTTTTTGTAGCTGCCATTATTGCATCTGTCTTTTATTTTAGAAAGAAAAAATATTTCAGGGCCGGAGTTTGGGGTGTTATTGCCCAACTGACCAAGTCCCCAGGAATTCTGCTTTTTATTGCTTATTTAATGATACTTTTATTACCGAACTTAAAATATGCGGCAACGGCAACGTTTTCAAAATGGAAACAGGTCGTGAATATCAAGGCCTTGCTATCAATACTCCTAATACCCTCGTCACTTATCCTTGTTTTTGTTTTATACAAAGTAAGATTAAATGATTTTTTTGCTTATTTTCATTCTGGGGACAATATTCATCTTTTTTTTCCGCCTTTTCAAATTTTTAATTACAGCCAACCCTGGGTCGGGACTTACTGGCTAGAAGAAATCATATTTGTATACCTTTTTGGTATTTTGGGGATATTGAAATTAATTAAAATGAAAGAATTCGAAATCGCTTGGTTTACTGCAATATTTTTTGCCTCCACCCTTTTTGTGTCTCACAGGGATTTAATAAGATACTCGCTTCCAATAGTTCCGTTTTTATTTATTGCTTTTTCTGACACGATCTTAAAAAAGGAATTTAAACTGGTCATGATGGTACTTATCATACCTATATATCTTTTCTCAATAACCTATATCTCCCAAAATGTGATGCCCATCTCCGATTGGGGTCCTCTTCTCTAATTCTTGATAGTTAGTGCAAGTAAAATTCGTTTACTATGTATCTTATGTCCGAAGTACCGAGACATTGGAGGATGCAAACTATCTACAAAGAAAGATATAACCTAACTGGAAAGATACACCTCGATGGTTCGGTAAGCCTATTTCATGAACCTGCACGCCCAAAATTTTTCCCAGAAGTCAATCGGGTGCCAACTAATAATGAAGACCTTGTCATTGAGAGTACAGCGGGAGCAGTGCTAATTGCTGATTCAGGAGTGATATTTCAAAGACCGGCTTAGACGAAAATCCATGCGCATCTTTCTGCAGATAATTATTGTATCCCGTCGCCATTTCGGTAATTCCTGACCTGTAGTTTTGTTCGGGATTGTCCTGTACTTCTGAAAAGTTTATGTAACGGAAATTCTCGAGTTTATAACTTGAAAATGCCTGTGTATCGGAAAGCTCCTTCGGAAGCCGGATATTATATACTCCCACTCTGACATCGGCAATATCAAGATACATAAAAGGTTCGGGGTTTTGAGGTATAACCTCAAACGGAGTTCGTCCGCTAAGAACATTTTCCGTAAAAACTTCCTGCTGAAGTATCCTTAATATCGACTCTTTAACCGGTTCTCTTCGCTTAGAAAATGTCATGGGTACGGAAACAGAGCCATATGGTTTACCGAACTCGATTCTGGGAGTGGAAATATCATTACCGACCAAAAACGAATCCGGGCTATCGTGCGGTGTAACAATTAAAGCAGTACCAGCTCTTCTTACAACACCCTTTTTTACGTTATGCATAATCCTGTGCATTGTAGCCATTGAAGTCTTAAAGCTAGGGGGCATATTCTTATAAAGTCGCTCCAGAGGAATTTTTCGGTCTGAAAGGCATGTCAAAAAACAAATGGCTTCCGATAATTTTGAATTCGGACCGGCAGCCTTAATGATTCCCCAGCGATCAAGAAGTCGATGAACACCAGGGTAGGATATCGGCAGATCATAATTATTTTTACGGAATACTTCGTCAACCGAAGTGTATCTTAAATATTGGGCTACTATAAATCTCTCAAATTCTTTTTCTCTTTCTTCCGAACTTACACCCATTTCGATCATTTTACCTAAAATATTCCTTGAAAAAATCATACTTTTAATAATCTATCAAAAACTCTCAATTTGAGGATTTACTTTTAATCTTTTCGAGGAAAGGAAGTTTCCAAGTCTTCCAGATAACCGCGTTATACATAAAGTAGTTATACGGTAACACCAAAAACAGTATGATAAACGGTAATATTAACTGTCTTGCGCCGGGGCCAAAGACTAAAACACCGAGAGTGCCGAAAACCGCCTGAATTATCAAAGCCCCAACGCTGGTCCCGTTAAACTGTAAAAATTTTCTTAATAATTGAGTAAGTCCTGTAATTTTTTCTGCCTTAAAAGTCCAAATATTATTTAAGATAAAGTTGCTGATAATCGCAAGTTCTGTTGCTGCTGCCCATATAGCCCATTCGGGAAAAGTCAACTTTGCGAATACTTCAAGACCGATTGCATTAACAATATAACCGATAAACCCAACCGTCCCGAATTTAATAAATCTTTGTTTATCCTTAACACCTAATATAGTTGCAACTTTAAGAGTAGCTAATGTCTCCGTTATATTAAATTTCGATTTGTCGGTTGTTCGCGGTTTAAATTCAAGGGGTACTTCAACCGTCTTTTTTGAATTTTTGATACTTTGATAGAGTAAATCGACTTTATAAGCAAATCTTTCCTTCTCCATTAAATTATCGAGATTGATCTTATCCAAAACACCCTTCACTCTAGTAAGACGGAATCCTGTTGTCAAATCGTGAATCGAAGGTTTAAGTAAAACCAGCCTAATGTATAAATTCCCAAAATAGCTTACAAACTTTCTGAAAAACGCCCACTCTTTCGGAATAGATCCTCCGGGAATGTACCTTGATCCGATGACATATTCCGCGCCAGACAGATATGCTTCAACCATGGGTTTTACGAACTCCGGAGGATGTTGGCCATCGGCATCCATCTCCATTACTGCATCCGCGCCGAGTTTTTCCACTGCATACTTAAAACCGTCTACGTACGCATATCCTAAACCTGTTTTTGTTTGCTGAACAATATGAAGATTGTTTCGCTTTTTCATCTCTTCCTCAACAATCTGGGTCATTCCGTCGGTCGAGTGATTATCGGCAACCAAAAGGTGCACTTCCGCACCGATTTTGGGGAAAACTTCGTCAAATAAAGTATCAATCATTTTCTTAATGTTCTCTGCCTCGTTCCACGCAGCCATGACAATAACTATCTTTTCCATATAGTTTCAATCCTAGCAGATTATCATTTGAAATAACAAGTGGAAGCTTATTTAACCCTCGTTAAGCCGTTATTTAAACAAAGAGGCAGTGTTTGCTACCGATTGAGTAAGCAAATCTACTCTTGAAACCTTACCCTTAGTAATATAAAAATAAGGATCCTTAATCCTTGATCCATATTTTTCCTGAACTAAAACACCTAAGTCGGGGTAGGGATTCGGAACAAGGCTTGTCATACTTTTTGGAATTTCTAATTCTGTAGTTATGCTTAATTTTTCTAATCCCTTGGTGTTTACAATAACGCAAACACTAAATCCAAAGTAATTATGATTTGAAAGAAGTGTTGCTAACCCGCTTTCAATAGATACTAAATAGGAATATTTTTTACCTTTCACTTTCTTTCTTAAATCCTCTAACCTGTTTTTTGCTCCGAGGTAAGTTTCTTCAATAGACGTTGGCTGCTCGGCAACACCCGACTTAGTTTTAAACCCATTTACATCAAATGTCTTACCGATTTTCCTAAAACCGAAGCAAACCGAGTCAAGTTTAATTTGATTTTTCGAGCTCACAAAAACTTTAGGAAGATTTCTATAGTAATTTTTTATTTTCTTGATTTCCTCACCAACCACAATAGGTTTCATAGCTTCTATTTCAGCCTTATATTGTATGTCAGGAGTGGTGTTTACCATAAAAATATCCCGTCTATTTACATACGCAAAACCAATCTCTAACAAGGTATTCCCCCCAACGTAACCTTCGATCCCTTTTTTCTTATAGTTGGCTACTAAAATTCCTTCGGACGCGCATATTTTTTTGTAATAGCCTTCTATTAAATTATGCTCCAGTTTCAACTTCCTTCCCTCTTCTTGCGTGTATCTGTCATATTTTATTAAACCCATTTCCTCAAAAGATGTAGGTATATCAACTGCAAAACCGAGGGCTTCAAGTTGTGCCCGAAGACTTACCATTTTATTGTAGAAAAACATACTTCCACAAATTGCAATTTTTTTCATGACATTCTTTCCGAATTATACGCGGAGTTTTTCATCTTAAAAGAGAATGACATACCAGATTTCGTTTTATACTATCACACCTCCACTTTGGATTTTATTCATATCTTATCGCCTCAATCGGGGAAAGCTTAGCGGCACGTCGTGCAGGAAAAACTCCGAAAAATATTCCTATGCCTGAAGAAATAACCAAAGTGATGACAACAGAAAAAAGATTTATTGACGCCGGAAAAAATACACGTATGCCCAAAACGATTAATGATGAAAGAATTAATCCTAAAAGTCCTCCAAAAACCGAAAGCATTACTGCTTCTGTCAGAAATTGCTTTAAAATATCTTTTTGGGTCGCACCTACCGCACGCCTAATACCAACCTCTTTTGTCCTTTCAGTGACAGTTGCATACATAATATTCATTATTCCGATACCCCCTACGATTAACGAAATCGAACCGATGGCAACTAATACTCCGTTTACAATGTTGAATATTTGATTAACCGTTGATAAAAGTTCAGACTGCTCGGTAACAGTAAAATCATCCGCCTTATACCTTTTGAGGAGCACTTCTTTCGCTTGAATTTTTATTGACTCCACTTTATCCTCATTTATGGTTCCAAGATAAATCGTAAAAAATGTTTTATCGGGATTTAAAGTACCGAACGTACTCCGATATGGAACTACCGCTGCACCATCCTGTTCCCTGTCTCCCTTTTTCTTATAAACACCTATTACTTTAAATCTTTGATCTGCAACCCTTATGGTTTTTCCGATTGCATCTTCTGGTTTTTCGTATAAGGCATCGGCCAAATTATAACCCAGCACGGCTTTTTTGGCCCTTGCGGAAACATCCCCTTTCAGAAAAAAATCACCGGCAAGAATTTCCAAATTAAGAATTTTAAAAGACTCCTCATTCGATCCCATTAAATAACCTAATTTCCTTTTACCATTGCTTTCAACTACACTACTTTTCATGAAAAGCGGAACAACATAATCCGCTTCAACAGATCTTTTCAAGCTCTCATAATCTCTTTCGTCAAAATTAGCTCCTCCCGCAAACCCCGCACCAAAATTCGCTAGACCACCTCCCTCCTCGCTTGATGAAATGTTTCCCGGAAATATAATTATCAGATTCGCACCCAAACTCTCAAACTGTTGTTTTAAATAATTTTTGAGTCCTAACCCTAATGAAATCAACAAAACCACGGAAAGAACTCCAATCATTATTCCCAGCGAAGTCAAAAATGTGCGTACTTTGTTTCTTCTAAAATCTTCAAGAGCAGATTTGGCAAGGTGAATATAACCGTTTTGAATTTTCATTTTAATAATTTTATTTTTTTTAATTCTTAACTTTTATTTGATTTCAATTTACTGAATTATCTAATTAAAAATTCATTAGAAATTCAAAATTGCAAATTAAAAATTTACAAATATTTCTCCGCCAGACGACCGTCCTTAATATAAATTTTTCTTTTGGTTTTTTTCGCAATTTCACTCTCGTGAGTCACGATAATCACCGTTACCCCCAAATCTTTGTTCAAATCTTCCAAAATATTAATGATTTCGTCTCCTGTTTTGCTGTCTAAATTACCCGTCGGTTCATCGGCAAGTATTATCTTGGGTTTCATAATAAGAGCACGGGCTATAGAAACTCTTTGCTGTTGTCCACCCGATATTTTATTTGGAAAGAAATTCCGCCGGTCATATATTCCGAACCTTTTTAAAAGTTCTTCAGCGCTTTTTACCGGATCAAAATCCAGCCCGGATTTCGCATATTTAGTTGGAAGCAAGACGTTTTCAAAAACTGTAAAACGATTTATTAGATTGAATGACTGAAAGACAAATCCTACTTTTCGGTTTCTTATTTTTGAAAGATCGTCGTCTGATAACTTGGATACGTCTTTGCCTTCGAGAATAATTTTCCCAGAAGTAGGAGTTTCTAAAAGGCCGATAAGGTACATCAATGTCGATTTCCCGCTGCCCGAAGATCCCTGAATTCCGATAAATTCTTTTTCTTTTATCTGAAGGCTTACAGAATCTACTGCTTTAACCTCTTCTTCTCCAAGAAAGTAAGATTTGCATACGTTTTCTAGCTTAATCATACACAAGATCGCCTTCTTTAATATCACCTTTTATCTCCACCCTATCTTCGCCTTCTACTCCAACTTCCACATAAATTTTATTATTTTTCCGATGCTTTTTTACATATTTCCCTTTAACATCAGTTTTAATGAATTTAGGCGGAACGTATAAAACGTCGCCTGTTTCTGAAAGAACAAATTTTGAATCGCCGCTCATACCTATCCGAATTTTTTCAGTGTCAGTTTGACTTACCATTTTTACTTTAACCCTGTAGGCTGTACCAACTTCTCCGATTTTAGGGGTATAGCCGATGTAGGCAATCTCACCCTGAAGCTCCTCGGAAGCAAACGAATCAAGAACTACATTTACCTTTTGTCCCATTTTTAAATCCGTAACCTCGGTCTGATCTGCACTCACCTCAAAGTAGAGAGTTTCCGGATTGACTATTTCTATTTGAGATTCTGTCAAACTCGTATTTACTCCCGTATAAGGATGTGTAATCGAAGTAATGACTCCATCAAAGGGGGCACGAAGTGAAGCGTTAGCTAAGTTCTCTTGGGCGGCAACATAAGCTCTATACGCCTTGTCGCGATTTGTCTCTGCAATCGTTCTTGTTTCTTTCTGGGCAAAGGTTTCATCTTTTGCGTGGCCCTGAACATCGTCATAGGTTTTATCGCGCGATGCACCATAGCGCCTAAGGTCAGCTTCAGCCGAAAGATAAGTTTGATAGAGTATCGCAGTATCGAGTTTTGCTAAAACGTGACCTTTTTTTACTTCTTGACCTTCAGTCACACCGACATAATCCAAACTCCCTGGGGTCAGGAATGATAAATTTGCATGCTCTTCTGCTTTAATTTCGCCGGAAAGAATTAGTTCTTCCCGTACCACTCCCTTTTCTACTTTCGTTGATTCAATCCCGCTGGTTGAAGGAAAATAAGTGCGTCGTATAAAATAACCGGCTATTACAAGAATAACAATTATTAATAAAGTGAGTTTTTTTTGTCTGAATAAAAATTGGGTTATTTTAGAAAATTTTTGTTTCATACTAATATCAGCCCAGCACAAAAAAACACCATTATGGTGTATTTGAATTGTAGCATATCAACCACCAGGAGTTAACTCTTTAATCCCACAACACAAGCAAACCTGCCCTGTTTACTTAGAGGTAAATTTCCTTCTCGAACGTGCGAAAAAAATCTACTGTCTTTAACCGTATCGATATTACTTTCAAATATATTCTCTTTTCTTATTCCACTTTGAATTAGCTGTTGTCTGACCAATCCCGCAAAATCTACTTTATATCCTTGGGCTCTCGGAGCTCGCTCAGGAAGATCTTTAATCACTTTCTCTAAAAACGGCTGCCATTTGGAATCATCGATTTGAGACGGATTGTCTTTTACGAAAGAGTCTCTGGACGCATGGGGGCCGATTCCAACTATTAAGTCTTCGGCTACCGCTCCGTATTCGTCCTTCATTCTTCCAATAACTTTTTTCACTATTTCCAAATCAGCCCCTTTCCAACCAACATGAACCAAGCCGATAGCTTTCTTACTAGTATCAAAAATTATTACGGGTTCACAATCAGCAGTAAGTAAAAAAGGGTACAATCCTGTTTGATTAGTAATTAAAGCATCAATTTTAATAGCCTTTTTATAATTTTCCATACTTACTCCTGCAAACGCTTCGTCAGCCTTGAGCACTCCATCTTCTCCCAACACCCACATACATACACAAGTATCTATCAGCACCTTAATTGAAGAAAGAAATCGTTTTCGATTATCCAAAACTTTATCGAAGTCCACCACTTTCCCTAATATCGAATTAGCCATATTGCCATCCGTTTTCTCCGAAAAAGCGTGGAATAGCTTCGGATATTTCAGGAGTCCAGGAATTTGGTACATAGAAGCAGTATACTATACTCATGAAAATCGACATTTTGACACTCTTTCCCGATATGTTTTCCGGGCCTTTTGCAACCAGCATGCTCAAAAAGGCACAAGATAATGGTTTGGTTGAAATTAGCATCCACGATCTTCGGAACTGGGCAACTGACAAACACAAGACCGTTGACGGTAGACCATACGGAGGTGGAGCAGGAATGATACTCCGAGTCGATATAATCGACCGAGCACTGAAGACTCTTAAATCTAAAATCATAAATCGTAAATCTAAAATTATTCTTCTTTCCGCAAAGGGTAAGACTTTCAACCAAGAAAGAGCTCAAGAATTTTCTAAATTAGATAATCTTATTCTTATTGCAGGTCATTACGAAGGGGTGGATGAAAGGGTTGCAGAGCACCTGGTTGACGAAGAAATATCCATCGGGGATTATATTTTAACGGGAGGTGAAATACCTGCCATGGTCATTGTCGATGCAGTAGTCCGCTTAATCCCGGGGGTTCTAAATCCTAATTCTCTAATAGATGAATCCTATTCCTCATTAAAAACTAGAAACTTGAAAATTAAAAATTATACTGAGTATCCTCAATACACCCGTCCCGAAAAATATCACGGCTGGAAGGTCCCAGAGGTTCTACTTTCCGGTAATCACAAAGAGATAGAAAACTGGCGGCGAGAAAAATCTGTAAATAAAATCGGAAAACTTTTTAAATTAAAAAACGCCCAATAGTTATGCCACAATTGAGTAACCTTAGGTGCTTAATGTGGCTCTGTTAAGTACTCCTAATGGGAGCTACTTGACCGGAGGGGGTGATTGTATGAAAGAAGAAGTTTACAAAATTCTTGAAAGTAGAGAGCCCAAGCTCTGTGTTTTAGCAACTTCTGACAAAAGCGGAAAAACCGAAGCTGCGACACTGGTTTATACGATAGAAGAGGATTTGACAATTTTGCTAAGTACAAAAAGTGATAGTAGAAAATGGAATAATTTATTGGAAAACGACCAAGTATCTTTGGTTTTTGGATTTTCTTTTACAGAGGCGAATATTCAATACGACGGAATAGCTAAATTGATTGACAAAAACAGTCCCGAGTACGCAAGTTGCGAACAAACCTATTTTACCGATCATCCGGATTTAAGCGAGTATAGAGGGCAAGCCAATTCGGTTTTTTTTAAAATTACACCACGTTGGTTACGTCTGTCGGACTATTCTAAAAAGCCCCCACAAGTCGACGAAATGGAACTTTAAGTTGTGCACCTTAGAGGTGAAATAGCTTCACACCTCGGAAAACTGTCATTCTAAGGTTAAGTGTTTAATTTCGTCAAGATTCCTTTGGTAATCCGCTTGATTCAGAATAAAATCTCTAAAAGTGACTTTATCTTTAAAAAAGTGCATAACTATATCTTTTTTACAATATCCATAGACAGTCTTATTCAAATATTCTGGGAGGGAAGAATAAGGGTAACCCTCAAGCTCTTCCGTACTTTTTAATACATATGAACTGAAAGGGTTAAGATGTATGTACCTTTGGACATGTAAGAGCTGTTCGTCGCTTTCTATCCGTACAGCTTTAAATTTTCCTTGATAAATCGGACCTATCTCATGCCTTTTTGAATTAAGATAACGGGTATAACTGTTGGTAACATTACTCATAAAAGTTGAGATTCCTTTATCTCTTACCTGTTTCAATAGTAAATGTATATGATTCGGTATTAAACAATAAGCTATTATTTCGACTTGAAAATTTCTTTTATCTTTAAATCCGTCTAGAATAACTTGCCTCCTATCTCTCGGTAAGCGAATGAAGAATGAATATCTGAAAGGTAAATTTACATTCTGATAATAAAATATTGTTGAAAGTTTTCGCCTATAATCCCTTTTAATTAAAAAAAGGGGTCTTGAAGCAATACCACGGTTAATTACATGGTATATCTCACCATTTACGAGTGGAATTTTCCTACCTGGCAAATGATTTTCCTCTAAATATAGATTATGTTAAATTACCCAGGGTGTAAATACCTTTTCACCTCTAAGGTGTGAAGAGGGCGGTAACAACTAATCTTTTGGAGTCTAAAAATCCGGTGCAGGTATAGAGGGTTAGCCTCTTATCATCTGTCTGATCCAATATTCCGGTTTGGTTGGGGGCAACTGTCTGAACATACTCAATTCTGAATTTTCTCCAAACCCCGTTTGCCAGTTTTACCTCAATAATCTGACCTGGTTTTGCATTTTTTAAATTCCCCAAAATATTTTTATAGTTGTGACCGTAAAATATACTGTTTCCAACCTGTCCCGGCATTGCGGATGAAACCAGATAGGAAACACCCTTTGTAGTCGTTTCCCATTTCCCCGTTTGGCTTCTGGCGGGAAATACCGGAAGCTTTATATCCAAATCTTCTATTTTTAATGCAACAGGAAGATTCTTTTCTTCATTTATTGATTCACTAATTTCGTTACCTACGTCGGAAAAAGCAAGTCTTTGGGGATTATACCTCTGCCAAAGCAAAAGTCCTGCAATTATAATTAATACTATTCCTAAGGTGATAAAGGTATTGGCAAGCAAATTTCTCATGAAGAAAAAGTTAAGCCTTACGGTCTGATCTTTTCTTAAGAAGAATACCTGCAATAATCGATGCCGCTCCGATAGTAAGATATGCAACAATTAATTCCAGGTTTCCGGTTGCAGCTAGTCCAAGCACACCACCTGTTGGAGCTCCCAAAACCTGACCACCCGAAGACGGCTCCGATGGCATACAAATGTTGACCGCATATACTTCGTAGTAGTAAAAAGTGTTAGGATCCAACGCGTTAATTGTATAGGAAGTTACATTTCCTGTATTGGGCACTCCGTAAGGATAGTTTCCGACTACTGTTCCGTAGGCAATTGTATAATGGGTCGCTTTATCGCTCTTTGTCCAGGAAATAGTTGCGGAAGAACCGTTTCTGACAATAGAAGTAATCTGAGGGGATGAGGGCCTATCGGCTGTGCAGGACGGTGCTCCGGGATTTCCGGATGATGTGGTCGTGGTAGTAAATCCTCCTCCGCAGGCGTAAGCTTCATTTTTTGCCATATAGGCGCTTGAATCCAACCCCCAAGGTGTTCCGCTCGGAACAAAGTTCCAGCCTAATTTTACCAAAGTGTCAATTTCATCCTGATCAAGTGAACTTATCTTCCACCAATTTGTCTGCACACCGCTTCCGTCCACCGAACAGAAACATTGCTGTACGTTTCCTCCTTCAAGATCGTAAACTGCGTCGGCTCCGACCCTAAGCCCGCTCTCCCCGACTATTGCGTGCTCTCCGTCGGCATAAGATATTCTTAACGTCCCTCCGGGATTAGTACAGGCGGGAAATTCAGGCGGAGCACTTTGGGCGTTAGCTTCAGAGGCAAAGGAAAGCAAGCCTAGTAAAAGGATTAGGGAAAGTAAGGTTCTTTTAACAAGTTTCATATTTAGATGGCAGATGGATCACAGTTAGATAGCATTTTTACAGCTAACGTGATCCCGTGAGATGACTCAGTGACTATCTCACACGGGACAGGAGTTTAATGTCTGTATTCTAACATTATAGGACCTATAATGCAAGTTTTAATGTGTAATCTGGTAGATAAACTTCTGTATCTTAAAGAGAATATTTTCTTCACCTTTAATAAGAATAATCTCTATGTTTTTTTCGCTGTCGATTTCTAATTGCTGAGTAATATACCCGTCCGCCTGTATTGTAATTGTTACTTTTTCAGAATTAACAGGAAGTACAAAAATCCCGCTATTAGTTGTTAACAATTGTTTTGAACCGACTATAACATCCGCTTTCTTGACTGCCTTACCGCGTTCGTCGCTTACCAATCCTTCAACTACTCTTGGTTTATAATAACCACGAATAACTTCAACAGCTTTTCTTGGCCTATAATCACTATCCCAAAGCCTCGTACTTCCTCCAAAACTTGTCCAGTAATTTACACCCATCAATTCAGGTATGTCGGATATTTCGCTTAATGCCAATCTAATCCAGGTTGCTTGTTCTTCTTCATTAAAATTCGCGTGTATGTTTGATATAGGGGCACCAAACTCCCCAAGAATAACCTTGCCACCACTTTTTTCTGCAATATTTTTTAAATCCTTTGCCAATTTCTCGGTTGATCCTACATAGTGATCAATAACTACTATATTTCCGAGAGAATTGGTGGTTTCCTCATCCATTACAAGTGCTGCAACGTCGCCGTTCATCGGAGCAAAATTTGACCGGACATTTTTACCGATTTTCCTGAATGCATCATTAGTTATCTTATATTCCTCTGTTAAGAAATTCCTATGCCCGGCAACGTCTCCCGACCTTCTCGGATCTCCGGGTCCGCCATTCTCGCACTCAGTACAGGAAGAAAATATATCGCCTTCTTCAAAAAGTGCTCCGTTTGCCAAAATAAATTCTCTGACAAGGCTTGTATGTTCGTTCCTATCAATCTTAGGATAACCGAACCATCTCTCCCACCCCGGAACATTTCCCCGGAACCAAACTTTCAGTCCGTATTTTCTCGCTGCTGAAACCCAACGTTTCAAAAATGGCACAAATTCCTCAGCATAAGGGGTACCTACTGCAACATGAGTTGCGCCTGTTTCTGCAATCAATCTGACTTGCGTGTCAATTACTTCGTCAAACGATGAATCTTTCGCTTTTTCCCGAGCCAGATCACGCGAGTATTTAACGGTGTCAATAGATTGAATTTCCCACCAGTTTGTAGAGCTTGCCTTAGTTCCCAAATACTTCCCCCTTATTGCCAATAACTTCAATCCTAATACTAGAGGAATAATTATAAATAAAATTATAAATAGCTTTGTTTTCATAAATTAATTAACGATTACTTATTTTTGTTTCGAAAATACAGGCTTTGTGTTTAAATCAAGCAGATTTTCCTGTTTTAATACATATATATCAGCAAAAGGATAGCTGTCTACCAGGTCGTACTTAATAAATCCCTCCGAACGACTGACACTTTTCCACACGAGATCGTTGTCATCGTGTGTCCTCATCACAATCCATCGAGCCCAGTGATCGGGTGTCGTTGTCGCCGACTGCCAATACGCTCCAGTTCCTTCGTGAATAAATTTTTTCATTGGAAGTCCCGAGGAAAAGATTATTGCGTCGTGACTTGCCGCTGAAATGAGAACAAATCCTTCACGATTGGAAGTATTTGCTTTGAGCCAGCCAGAAACCTCAGTAACGTTTTTCTGGCTCGACCCTACCCTTGCATCGTCGATTGTTACAGCATCTCCGCTGGTGAATGCAAAAAATGTGGTAAACAGATATAGACCGATTATTATCCATCTTAAATCTTTAACTTTATCTACTAAATAACCGGAAAATATCGCGATCGAGGGAGCAAGCATTATTCCGTAGCGAACATTAAACCAAGTGTTTCCGGCTATACCTTGTATAAAAAGTACAGAAAATCCTAAAAACAAAGCGATAACGTTAAATAGAAGCGGAGTTGTTAAAGCGACGCTTGCCACCCTTATCTCACCCTTAATTTTTTTATTTACCCATAATGCTATCGCTCCAAAAAACCCCACAATGGCGGTGTAAGCGTAGGAGTTGTAAATCAAGGCGTAAAGATATACTTTAATCGATAAAAGTAAGTTTCCTTTAGTGGCTAAATTACCGGCAGCGGACAATTGTTCCTGTTGCGTGTGGGCCGCAAAAGGACCGAAAATAAAATATAAAGGATCCTTAAAAATGACCAAGTTCCATAAAAACCAAAGAGCAATTCCGAAGCCTCCAAGAGTCAAAAATAAAACAAGCATCCCTTCGGTTGTTTTATAACCCTTTTTAAAAAATACGGTTAAAGCAACCAGTCCGGCAGAAAATAATAGCAGAAACCAGCCGTCGTACCTGACTGTCGTCGACATCATTATCCAAAAGGCTGCCTTAATAAGGTCAAGAACCGTGTCCTTTTTTGCCCAAAGCATGAGGTAGTAAGCCCCGGCAGTCATCGTCGCTATAAGTAGTAACTCCGTCATCGCAGTTGACTGTAAATATAAAATATTCAAATTTGCCGCAAATACTAAAACACCAAAAAATCTGCCCAAGAGTCCGACCCCCAACTTCTTTAAAAATAGGTAGACTATAACCCCAGTCAAAACAAATGAAATCATTGATATCAGGGCTCCAGACAATCCCGAATGCCACATAAAATCACTCCATACCGTCGGAATCATTAAAATGTGATTTAAAGGAAGCCAAACAGAACCGATCTGGGCAAGACCCGGCTTTAATCCTTCTACAACCCTTCGCCCAATATCCAAATGACTTCGTGCATCGTTGTATGCAAGTCCCAAACCATTTAGGTAGTAATAAATAAAGACAAGTCCGGAAATCACGGTAAGAACAAAGACGACTAAACTTAAGGCGTGTTCCTCAAACCAATTCTGAACTTTTACCAAAGTTTGGTTTTGAATTGTAAAATTTATAGTGAAATTTTTTATTTTCATTTTTATTTTTCCTTTCTAGACTTCAAGTACAAAAAGATTGTTTGCCCGCCCAAAACTAGAATTATCAACCCTGCAACAAAGTAATAATATTGAGGCGCGGTTACATAATCCTTGGCAAATGTTTGAAATACAAATGACTTAGAACCTTGATTATTTAAATATTCCCAATTTCTCTGGTAAGTGTAGTATTCTTTTCTTCCTGATATTTTCTCCAAAGCAACGGCTTCAACTTTAGGGGGGTTTCTATTGGTTGTAACTGCCCCCAGAGTATTAACAGAAACGGAATAAATTGAAAGTAACAAAAACAGTATTACAAATAAAAATTTCTTACTTAAATGAGTCAGGGTTATAGCAATGAATATGGAAAGAATCGCGTAACTCGGTATTAAGTAACGAGATCCGAATGCCCATCCGCCTTGGCCAAACATTGCATAAAGGAAAATATTAAAACCTATTATCGCCACTAACAGGGAAGTTGTCTTTTCTTTCCTTTTGTAGAGAATAAACATACCTATTATCCCAAAAAACATAATGGGGGTGTAAAACAACACTCCTCTGTCGAGGCTAAATAAATGAATATAAAGTAAGCTTGGTAATTCTCTCGTACTGAAAAATAAAATGGATGACTTCTTCTGTAAATCAGGATTAATAAATTGTTCCGTCCTATCCTGACCAGCTCTACCCGGCACTGTAGATTTACCTTGTTCATCGATTGCTTTTACGCTTGCTACTGTTCCTGAAAACTGTAACGGATCGCCGTACGACATCTTGTTAAACCATAAGAAAAATACAAGTGGAATTAAAACGGTTGCAAGAGTAAGAAATGCCAATGGTTTAATTCTTATTTTTACTGTTTCTTGAAGTTTATCTATATTAAAAAATCTACCAAAGGCATATATACCAATCGGCAGCATAAAAAAAAGATTCGGATAATCAACCGGTATTGATAAAGCACACAAAAACCAGACAACAGCCAAAGAGAAAATATTCTTGTATTTTAACAATATCCAAATTGAAAAAAGTATAAGAAAAGTCGTTATGTGGTGCTGATATAAGGTAACAGCGTATGCAAACGCAGGTGAAGCAAACAAAAATAATAATGAAGCAATAGTTGCAGCTTTTGCTTTCGCACCTAAATGAATTGCTACTGATCGAACCAAAAGTGCATTAATTAAAGCAAAAATTAATATCATAAAGAATGCTCCCAGTTGTGACGCACCAAAAAACTGTCCAATAATATATCCGGGCATAACAATGAAAGATACTGCAGGAGCAAAAAGTGATACATACTTTCCATTTTTGTAACCTAGATCTGGTGTTGTGAAACGCGCAATGGGTACAGAAAAATGAAAAGATTTGTCTTCAATAAGGGACATTGTCAAAGCATATCTTCCTCTCTCGGGAGATAATTCCAATGGTCCCTCATCTTTCCACCTTTCTTGATTAATTTCCACACTCGACGGATTGCCCGGCAGACCACGCAATCCCAAAACTAATATAAAAAATAAAAATAGTGCAAAAAGAATTATTGAAATTATATTTTTCATATATTTGACGTTAAGCGGTATTGTTTTCTATATCTTTTAAAGAAATTCTTTGGATACTGCCAACAAAGTAACCGACAGCAAAGGATAGAAATTCAATATTCTTAATTGCAATAAGTGTTAGGAAAATAAAAGGATTATTAATAAATAATTTAAAATTTCTGGAATATACAATTAACCCCCTATTAATTGGATTAATTCTTTTAACACCCTCCATGCCCATGTCTTTTATTAAATAATTTGACCAAAACCCCTTTTTATAACTTCTATCCAATCTTTCTGAAAATGAGAATCTATCTTTTATAGTAAAAAATGCATTCTTAACATATCCAACACTAGGCTTTTTCTTTTTAAGGTTTTTATAAAAACCCCACTCATCTAAAACACCAAATTTAACATCAAATGGTTTACTTCCGTCATCGAACAAATTCTTTTTAAACATTCTGGGAGTTATTGCATCGTTATCGTCGTTAGCAATCTCTTTTTCAAGCTTAAATACTCTTTTGAAAAAATTCCTCGAATTTGTACCAACTTCGGGAATTACTAAAGCGTTATGTTTTCCAAGAAGTTTTGAGCACTCTTCCAATAAATTTAAGGAAGCAACCATATCGTAATCTGAAAAAATCACATAATCTCCCTTTGCAAGTGAAATAGATTTATTTCGGGCCACATTCTTATCTCCAATAAAACTCTCATAGGTAATGTTTTTCTCTTTTTCAAACTTTTTCTTTATTTTATTTAATGCATGTAGTTCACCTACTATTACGATGTCTGAAGGACTTAAGGTTTGATTAACAAAGCTCTCAACAATTTCAAGAACAACCGGATAATACTTTTTTATACAAATTGTTACTGATATATTTCTTCTGTTTTTCATAATAAAATAAGCGCAGGCATCAAGATAAATTTTTAGACGTCAAAGCAATCTCCCAAGTGGAATTAAGTTTACTTTCATTTTTTAATGCCTGATACTTGCAGAATTTATTGACTAAAAATATATAACTACAGTGGATCGGGTGTTTAACGAATTGAACCAGCATATTTTTAATAAGTAAACTTGCGGGAATATATTGTTCTTTGGTAACTAGATCTTTAGGAAAATGCCTAAACATCCTGATTCTCGCTGCTTTAAATCTCGTAACTTGCCTAATTTGGTCCTTAATATTTTGTGGAGAACGAAAATTTACAAAAGCATCTTTAACAAAACGGTATTCATACCCATGAACCAGACATTCAAAGTAAGTAAAAGCGTCGTTTGCAATCATATCCTCGGGTACATATATTTGTTTTATTAACGCTTTTTTATAAGCTAACAATCTTCCATCAACAGAAAAAATATTATTACCACCTCTTACCGATTCTCTTAGTGGAAGATATGCAAAGACAGTATTATTAACTGCCTTTTCTGTAAAAGTTTTCGCTTTTAGAGGTTGAGGGTTTCCTCCGCACATCCCTACCCTTTTGTTTTTCAAAAGAGGTTGAATGACGTCATAGATTACATATGGATGGGCAAATAGTACATCGGCGTCGGACTGTACCAATATATCGCTTTTTAACTTTGCATAAATCTGGTTTAACCTGCTCGACTTTCCCAATCTGTCTTTGTAATCAAAAACTTTGATTTTTTTAGACTTGAAAGATTTGGCGAACTCAACAGTTCTATCCTTCGATCCGTCAGATAATACCCAGATTGATTTCAACACAAAGCCAAATTCTTTTTGTACCAATAAAGATTCGAGAAAATTTTTAATATTTTTCTCTTCGTTATATGCGCTGACCGCTATTGTTACTTCCGGAATTTTTTTCATTAGATTAGTTTACTGCAACCTTAGTCCTTTCCAATTTATCCCAAAGAATGTTTGATATCTTCTTTTCTTTAAAAATGGCAAGAATCTTGCAGTAACGATTTACCAAAAATACATAAAGGACAGGTATAGGATGTTTTATAAATTCTTCAATAAACAACTTAAATACAGTCTTTGGTCTCTCGTACTCTTTTAACAAAAATTCTTTGTCGAAGTAAAAGAAAAGTTGCTTCTTTGCCACTTTAAACCTAGTGTTTTGCTTAATTTGATCCTTTAATGTCAGCGGAAGTTCAAAATAAACAATCGCATCTCTAACAAACTTGTACTCATAACCGCCTGAAACACACTTTAAATATAAATATTTATCGTTCGCTATAACGTCAGGAAGCATCATAGTTTTTATATAATTCTTTCTAAAAGCCATCAAAAGACCATGTACTGTGAAGATATTGTTCCCTTCGTTTATATCATCGGCGAATTTTCTGTAAACGTTGGTGGATGAATAAATAGCCTTTTGTATTAAGCTTTTCGGCGCAATTGGTATAATATTTCCTCCACACATCGCAACATTCTCGTTAGATTCAAAAGCCGCTACTAAGGTTTTTATTACATTCTCGTGTCCCCATAAAGTATCTGCATCCGTCTGAATTAGGTAGTCACTGTTAAAAATCTTGTAAATTTGTCTCATTCTGAAAGGTTGTCCACGGCGCACTTTGTTATCAATTACTTTAACCTTCCGTGTTTTAAACGACTTAATAATTTTTACCGTATCGTCAGACGAGCCATCTGAATTGATAAGAATTTGTTTCAATCGGAATCCAACTTCTCTTTGGGCTAATATTGACCTAATTAAATTTGCGATATTTGCCTCTTCGTTATAAGCAGCCAAGCCAACTGTTGCTGTAGGTAATTTTCTTTTCATAGCTTTTTGGATGATGCTGACACCTGCCATAATGAGTAATTAATTTTCTTATCTACAGAGTTATTTATAAGTCTTGATATTTCCAGGAAAAGAGTGATAACGGAATATAAAATTAAACTAAAGGGGTTACTAACTAAATTAATAAGGAATTGTTGCATGAATAAATAGCTTGGAATTTGATATTCTTGTTTTAATAGGTCTTCATCAAAATGAAGTATTAAATTATTTTTTCCTTCTAAGAATCTATCGTGTTGTCTTTTGTGCCCACTCAAATCAGATGGCGACCTGAATATAACGGCTGCCTCGCTAGAAAACTTAAACCTAAAACCATTAGTTAAACTATAAAAATAAGAATAAGCATCTTCAGCGCAATCGTCCGGCCAATCTATCTTTTTATATAGTTTTTTAGATAATGCTCTTGCTCTTCCATGACAAAGATATACATTCGAACCATAGTTTATTTCCTTATAAACACTTTTTTTGAATTCTCTTGCAGTAATAATTATCTTCTCAAAAAAGGTCCGAGGCTTCGTACTTAATGTGTCAGCACCCACTATTCCGACTTTACTATCTAAATAAAAGGGCCTAATTATTTCCGCTAGGAAGTTTTTGTTTCTGGGTAAAACATCAGCATTTATTAAAACCAAAACGTCTGTATTTACCTTCTTAGTTATTAAATTCTGGACATTTGGCTGACCTATCCTTTTAGTGTTTCTTAGTAACTTAACTAAACGGCCGTTAAAAGAAGTAACAATGTTATCTGTTTTATCTGTGCCACCATCGGAAACAACTATAATTTTCTTCAGGACAAAGTTGCCTTGCTTTTGTGCCAGTAATGCACGCAGCAATTTTCCAATGTTTGCTTCTTCATTGTAAGCCGGTATTCCAATTGTTACTGTTAGTTTTTTTCTCATATATATTAATTGAGTAAAATTGAATTTGTAGCTTTTATCAATAGTCTTGGCGGCAGAGTCTCCTGCACAAGATTTTCATCTAATATTTTCTTCTTTTGCATGAGATAAAAATTAAATGATTCTTTATCCAAAATCTCAAGTATTTTCTTGAGTTTCTTAAAATCTTCTTTTGTTTCATTGTGAAATTCTATTACTAACTTCTTAACAAGATATAATTTATCTTTTATTTCACTAAGCACTTCGCTCTCGGAGCCCTCGATATCAATTTTTAAAAAGTCAATCTGCTTTGTTATTAATGAAGAAAGTCGTAAAGATGGTACTTCTAAAGCTTCATAATTAATTAAATTTTTATTCATTGCACCTTTTACAAAATCTCCCCAGGACCACAAGTTCATTTCCCTAGCAAAAACATTAGTAGCTTGTTTACTCCTGTAGAAAATGACCCTGCTGCCCGCTCTTGTAACTGCAGCATTTACAAGTTTAATTTTCTTAAGATTATTTTGGCTTATGTTCTGACTAAGAATGCGAAAATTTTTGGGGTTTGGCTCTATAGCGGTTATCTCTGCCTTAGGATATATTTTCTTAAAAAACAGTACACCCAATCCGATATGACTACCACAGTCTATAATTTTGGGGTTTGCTTTTCGCGAAACAAAGTCATACTCTTTCAGGATGAAAATATCTTTGAATATTTCTAAAAGTTCCCGAATATTCAGAAATGATATTGTTAAGCCTAAAATTTTTATGTTCCTAAGATTATTTTCAGCGCTCTTTTTTATCCTTTTTGAAATTGGTTCAAACATTGCAGTTGATAATAACTTTATATAAATTAAATTATTCATATATTTTTAACTTATTTTTTTGTAGATATATGAATTTTCCAATATTTGCTTCCTCGTTATAAGCCGGTATTCCAATTGTAGCCGTTGCTATTTTATTCATAATTATGCTAGATAGAAACACTTTTTAAATCTGCTTCGTTGAGTAATCAACCTCCCAATAAGCCCTTTTTGATGCAACGTTTCTTTCCGGGTCGTAGAAACTCAAACAAATATAAGAGCACAAATATAATATGTTGTACAAAATAAAATCGATTGGATGTTTTTTGAATGTTGATATATAAGCTCTAACAAGTACGGATTTAGGTATTTCATAATATTTTCTGATAAAAGTCTCTCCCTTAAAGTAATTCTTGTTTTCTGATAGTGAATTACGAAATTTTTTTGACTGACTCAAATACTCTTCAAGTTTTTGAGGGTCCCTGAAATAGCATAAGGTTTCATCGACGAATGAAATTTTATAGTTGAGTAATTTGGCATGCAGATAAATGAAGGCGTCGCCATTCCATAACTGCCGCGAGAGTTTCATACCCTTATATAAACGGATTGACAAACCCAGAAGTCTCCCGTTACTGACTAAAAAACTATCGTGTTTATTTTTAAGCCCATTTAGAATTTCATATTTCATATAATGGGAGGGTTTCAAAATCTTCTCTAATCTGGTTTTGGGAGCAAGAGGTTCAACTTTTGTACAGAGTAGGTCACATCGATCTTTTATAAACATCCTGACCATTTTTTCGACGACTTTTTCGTCTAAAATCACGTCATCGTTAGCCAAAATTAGTAGGTCCGAATCAACTTGTGCAAAGATATCATTTACTCGAGTTGACTGACCTTTTCTTTTTGTAAAAGGAACTATTTTTAATTTTTTGTTCCCTATTTTCCCAACAATTTTTGGATCCAGATAACCTCCGTCTACCACTAATAGAATTTCTTTTAACCGAGAATAAAATGTTTGTCGATAAATACTTCGTAGAGTGGACACCAAATGTTCACCGGCTAGATAAGTTGGGATACCAATTGAAATTGTTATTTTATTTTTCATATAACTCCTTACAAACTTTTAATAACTTAGAAGCTATTCTTCGTGAGGTAAATTTACCAAGATACAATTTTGAAGCATTAAGAGAAATTTTCTTACGAAGCTCAACGTCATTTTGTAACGTAAGAATGGCTTCTGCAATTGATTCACCACTTTCAGGTTTACAAAAATAAATATCTTTTTTATGCGTGAAGACATTTTTTAAAGAATTTCTCTTCGGAGTTACCACAACTTTTCCGAGTGCTGCTCCCTGAACAACTTTATTGGGAATATGCCTGTCGACCGTATCACTTTCTTTGAAGAGCCCGAGAAAAATATCAGCTGCCTTTAGTAATTCAATCGAATTTTTCTCTGTTAAATCTTTATAAAAAGTTATATTCGTAAGATTGTATTCCTTGGCGAGAGCATAATTTTTTTCGTAAGTTTGACCGTCACCGATAAATAGAAATTTAATATTTTTGTTGTCTCTGCAAATTCTGGCAGCTTCAATTATATATTCCACTCCATGAATAGGATTATATAAACCGTAATAAACAACATTTATCTGCTTAGAGTAATTAGTAAATATAGTCGGTTTATAGATTCGGTCATTAGCGCCGAGATAAACAACCCTTATCTTGGAAAGAGGTACCTTATATACTCCGTTATAGAAATCTCCTATTAATTTTGTATCTGCAAGTAAAAGGTCCGCAGCATTATATGTTAACCTCTCGTAGATGCGAATCAAGCGTGCGAATAACGAATTTTGCTTAAGTATTCCGAAATCTTCAACAAAACTGACGTAAAGCGTGATTAAAGGGTCGAATACCAGCTTTTTTCTTATTAATTTAGCAACCAAAAATGCGAATGGAAAATCCAAGTAACCAGGGTAGGCAACAAATAAAATATCGGATGTAAACAGTTTCTTATAACTTTTTATGCTAATAGGAACCAGGCTGAGTTTATTTAAAATTCTTTTTAAAACAGGCAAGAAAGTTAAGTGTTTCTTATTGTCCAGCCTGTCAACGACCGGGGCAACATGAATTTCTTCATATTTAACTCCTAAATCATTAAGACCGTTAAAAATTATCTGGTTTCTCGAGTAGTTTTTATCGTATGTCCCGATAAAGCAAATTTTCATAATATTATTTGTAGTCCGGATAACTATTATCTTTTTCCGAAATCACTTCCGGTTTCGTCGGCCATTTTATCGCAAAGGAGGGATCATCCCACCTAACTCCTTTGGCGCGCTCAGGAGAGTAGAACTCTGATACTTGATACAAAACTTCTGTTTCATCTTTCTGTGTGATGTATCCGTGGGCAAAACCTTTAGGAATATAATGCATATATCCGTTTTCATGGCTTAAAACTATTCCAGTGAATTTATGAAACGTTTTTGAATTGCGACGGAGATCAACGGCAATATCATAAATTTCTCCTCTCGTACATCTAATTAGTTTTACCTCTTCTTTGGGTTTTTCCTGATATACTAAGCCTCTCAATGTTCCTCTTTTTTTACTGAAAAAAGTATTGTTCTGAACCCACTTAGTATTCAGGTTTAATTTTGCGAACTCATCCATACTAAAAACTCTCGCAAAGTAACCCCTCTCATCTTCCAGTTTTTCTGGCAAGATAATATATTCTCCATCTAAGTTTGTTTTTTTAAATATCATGCAAATATTTGTAAATTTGGAATAGCAATTAAAAATTTACCACCCCATTTTCTAACGTCAGCCATCTGTTCCATTACTTCTTCTTTAATATTCCATGGTA
The DNA here is from genome assembly GCA_001793155.1 of Candidatus Woesebacteria bacterium RIFCSPLOWO2_01_FULL_39_61. Classification (GTDB taxonomy): domain Bacteria; phylum Patescibacteriota; class Microgenomatia; order UBA8517; family UBA8517; genus WO2-FULL-39-9. The sequence goes on along the minus strand of MGHI01000020.1, from coordinate 10,896 downwards.
AGATAAACACATAATTAGGCTTTGTTTTCCGTATTTCATCCGGAGAATAAATAGGTATCCTTGTTCCGGGCAAAAAATGGTTTTGTTTATGCGGACTTCTATCAACCGTGTAATCCAAAAAATCGCTTCTTATTCCACAATAGTTTAAGAAGGTATTTCCCTTTGCGGGTGCTCCATAACCCACAAAGGTCATTCCTTTCTTTTTTTCAGCGACAAGAAATTCTAGTAGATTCAACTTAGTTTGAATTATCCTATTTTGAAAGTTAGTATACGATTTAACCTTTTCAATTCCGTATTCTTTTTCTGTTTTAACTAGTTCTTTTGCCCGTTCTGTTTCGGGAAGGTTAATATTTTTAGTATGCCGTGCAAAAATCCTTAGTGAGCCGCCATGCGTCGGAAGTTCTTCAACATCAAAAATTGTAAGATCATGTTTAGCGAAAATCTTTCTCACCGTAGTGAAGGAAAAGTATGAAAAATGTTCATGGTAAATAGTATCAAACTGATTACCTTTAATGAGCCTTAGCAGGTGAGGAAATTCCATAGTTATAATCCCTTCCGGCTTAAGTATTATTTTCATCCCGGCCACCAAATCGTTAAGGCCAGGAACGTGAGCCAACACATTATTCCCGATAAAAAGGTCTGCTTTCATATTCTTACTTACTAGTTTTTTTGCTAATTTAACCCCGAAAAATTCCGTTAGAGTAGGGATACCTTTCTCGATTGCAACCCTTGCTGTGTTCCTAGCAGGTTCAATGCCTAATACGGGGATTTTTTTAGGTAGAAAGTATTGAAGCAGGTAGCCATCATTACTTGCAATCTCAATAACCTGACTTTTATTACTCAATTTAAGTCTGTCAGTTATGTAGTCGACATATCCTTGAGCATGCTCTAGCCAAGAGGTAGAATATGACGAAAAATAGGCATATTGGTCATTGAAAATATTTTCGGCAGATTCGTGTTCCGGCAGTTGAACCAAAAAACACTTGTCGCAAACAAATACTTTTAAAGGATAATAAACTTCAGTTTTATTGATATCTTGGGGAGCAATATTTGCATTTGATACCGGTGTTGCTCCTAAGTCAGCAAATACATATTTTAACTTGTTTCCACAAAACCTACAGACGATGTTGTTGTTACTTTTCATTTTATTACTTTAAGATAAGGTGGGTAGCATATTTCTCAAAGAATTCGATTGAGGGACCTACAAATACATCATTTACTCTAACGGATACCGGATCCTCAGCAATAGATTTCTCAACTGTTTCATATGCTTCATCAGCAAAATTAGAAAGAAAACCGTTTGACGGTTTTTCAGTAACTCTACCGACAGAAATGTGAATTATGTCTTTATACTCAACAGGGATTAATCCCGAACTTTCATTATTAGCTTCCTGACCATAAATTACTTGTTCAACTGGCTGGCCTCGAGTATATATTCTTTCAATTAACTTACGGGCTTTATATGCGGAAGGATATGTTTCACGAGTACACACATACATATTTCCACCCAAAACTAATGTATTCATTTGATAAGTTCGCTCCGAACATCTAAGTATTTTTGAAATCCAATCCAAGTGCGACTTGTCTGACTTAAGCCGCGTTAATAGTTCTTGTTGACTCTCTGGGGACATATTCAAAAAATTAGCAGGTTGTAAAGTAATATGAGGAGGAAGATCCCCAAATCCAGTAAAAATACTGGGTACATTGTACCTTTGTGCAATTTCACTCAAGGGTCGCGCTACTCTTTCAATAATTTGAACTCTTGATTCCTCATCCAGTTCTAAAATAAAATTCATTTGTTTTCTAAGAAAATCTATTGGGTACCCCTGAAATGGCCGTATATCTCCTTCCGAAAACTGTTTACGGCCTGCAACTTTGTTCCTTTCGATTTTTGCATCAAAGAAGGCCTGGTTTGTTAATTGCTCTAATGGATGATGTATGTTGAATTCCCGTGTTTCCATATATCGTTTCCCTATTTTAAGTTTTGATATTTTTCAATCTGTTTAATTGTTTTCTTTCTCATGTCTTCATTGTTTGCATATGCTTTATACCAATCAATTGTCCAATCAAGCGTTTCTTTGAGTGACAATTTAGGGTGCCATTTAAGTAATCTCTTTGCTTTCGAACTATCTAAAGCTAATAATAAGTCCTCGTGGGGATGATATCCTTCATCTAATTTCCATGTAGCTCCCTCCCCCCAACCTTTAGTTAGATAATCAACAATAAAAGAAACAGGTTTTGATTGGTCAATATTTGGTCCAAAGTTCCATGCCTCTGCGAATTTATTTCCTTCTCTATATAAGCTTTCTGCCAGCATCAGATAGCCCGATAAAGGCTCTAATACATGCTGCCAAGGCCTTGTCGCTTTGGGGTTGCGAATAAGTACCGTTTCTTTATTAATAAAATTTCGCATTATGTCAGGTACTAATCTGTCTCTTGCCCAGTCCCCGCCTCCAATAACATTCCCAGCTCTCGTGCTAGCTAAAGAGATGTTAAATTGGGGAAATCTCATATATGAATTTCTATAAGCCGAGATAATAAGCTCCGCACAAGCTTTACTAGACGCATATGGATCACTTCCTCCCAACTTATCATTTTCCCTATACCCCCATACCCAGGCGTTATTTTCGTAACATTTATCACTAGTAATGCAAACCATCGCTCTCGTAGACGAAATATTTTTAGCTGCTTCGAGAATGTGTGCTGTACCCATCACATTTGTTGTATAGGTCAATATTGGGTCATCGTATGATAATTTCACGATCGGTTGCCCTGCTAAATGAATAACGATCTCTGGTTGTTCTTTTCTAAAGACTTTTTTCAGGTTTTCTAAATCTCTTACATCCGCAGTGATCGATTTCATCCCTTTTGAAATCCCTGCCAATTCAAACATATTAATCTCGGTTGGTGGTTCTAGAGCATATCCAGTAACCTGAGCTCCTAACTGCTGCAACCACAACGATAACCAGCTGCCTTTAAAGCCGGTGTGACCTGTTACAAGAACCTTTTTACCCCTCCAAAATTTTTGATTTATTTTTCCCATACTTTCCAAGGTGCCTGACCAGATTTCCAAATTTCCTCAAGTAGATTTTTATCCCTCAAAGTATCCATATTTTGCCAATAGCCTTCGTGTCTGAAAGCAGTTAGCTGGCCGTCTCTGGAAAGTGCAATCATGGGTTCCTGTTCCCAAACCGTCTGATCGCCCTCTATATAATCGAAAATTCCGGGATCGAGCACAAAAAACCCTCCATTAATCCAAGTACTGTCTATTTTCGGTTTCTCTCTGAAATCGGTAATTTTTGTCTGAGTTCCCTTAAGTGTAAAGCCTCCGAATCGACTGGGAACTTGGACTGCGGTAAGGGTCGCCAAAACCTTTTGCTTACTATGAAAATCAACCAATCGTTTTATGTTTATATCGCCAACTCCGTCTCCATAAGTTAAACAAAAAGTTTCTCCACCAACGTAATTTTTTATTCTTTTTATTCTTCCTCCTGTCAGAGTATCCGATCCTGTATCAACTAGGGTCACTTTCCAATTTTCAGCACCATTTTTATGTACTTCCAAAGAATGTTCTGCCAGGTTAAATGTGACATCAGCGTTGTCAAGGTGGTAATTTGCAAAATAATCTTTAATCACTTCTCCTTTATACCCAAGGCATATAATAAAATCATTTACCCCATAGTGAGAATAAATCTTCATTATATGCCATAGGATTGGTTTCCCTCCTATTTCGACCATAGGTTTGGGACGAACACCGGTCTCTTCACTTATTCGGGTTCCGTATCCTCCTGCTAAAATTACTACTTTCATGGATATATATTATAGTATGAGACTATAGGTTATTCAACCTTTTTAACTCTCCGAGAGAGCGAGTTTCCTAACAAAAATCACGTCTTTATTCGTCTCAATTGTTTTGATAATTACCTTTAAAAATTCTTTTGCGCTTTTATCCCAGCTGAATAGCTTTGACCACTCATAAGCGTTTTTAGTTACTTCTTCCCTGAAAGCGCTATATTCAATCAATCCCAACATAGCCTTTGCCATGACTTTTTCATTTCTTTCCGGAACCAATAGCCCCGTTCTTCCGTCAACAACCGAGTCTCTTAAACCTTTTATATTAGAAGCAATAACGGGAGTTCTTGCCGCATTTGCCTCGATAACTGTTATTCCCCAGCCTTCAAAAGAGGAGGGTTGTAACGAAACCCAAGATTCCGCCATAAGTCTTGCCCTTTTTCTGTTGGTTACATATCCCAAAAATTCAACCTGGTTATCTACACCAAGCTCTTGTGTTAATTTTTTAAGATGGTCTTCAGATTCACCCTTTCCTGCTATTAAAAGTTTAGCCTCGGGATATTTCTCTTTGACTAAAGCGAGTGCTTTTATGGCGACGTCTACATTTTTATAGGGTTTTAAACGACCGATATAGACAAAAGAAGGGTAAGGTGTTTTGTCCATCTTTTTAAATTCTCGTCTGTTGATACCCGGATTAATAACTGCAATGTATTTTTTCTTAAAACCAAGCCCGTGGATATCTTTTTTCGATGACTCCGAGATAGTTACTATCTCCGAATTTTTGTAAGCAAAAGGCATAAGGTACAATTCAAGAAACTTTGCAATATAAGAAAGTGGAAACGGAGCCCTTTTTCTCAAGTAATCCTGGTGTACATGGTGAATCAGCAATATTTTTGGTACTGAGACAAAAAGGGGCGTAAAGAATGGAATCCCGTTTTCGGAATCTATAACAACGTCGAATTTATTTTTTAATTTCAGGAGATAGTTGAGAATCGCCCATATATAAATAGTATAGAAGCCTCCGCGCCTGATAACCTGTATCCCGGATCTCTTCTCGTATAATTTATTTTTGCCGTCATTTCCGCAAAAGAGCGTTACTTTATGTCCCTCTCTCACCCAACGCTTGGCAATCTCTTCAACGTAAACCTCTGCCCCCCCTCCCCAAACATGCTTCAAGTCTCTCCAGTTAAAAATCAAGATATTTAAGCGTCCGCTTCTTGCCGGGGAGTATGGAATCTCCTCAAAAAGACCTAAGAATTCTTTGAGATTTCTAGCCAAAGTCAAAATCTTATCGTAGAAAAAATGAAGGATGGTAATTGATATAAGCTGCAACAAAGAAACACCCGAAACGACAAAAACAATCTCAGCTACCGATGAATGATTTAAATAAATTCCAACAGCTTGAGCAATGGCGAAGGTAAATGTAATGATGGGAAAAAGGTTATGACCCTTAACTTGGTGATAAGTAACAAAAACTCCTGAAATTACGAAATAGACCATAGCCATACCGTACAAAGGAAGATAAGCTACGATGCTTTGTGCCTTTTGTCCGAAAAGTATAGGAATAGTAAAGTCACCCAATAGTCCTATAAAAAGGTACCCAACAAGTGTGATTACACCAGTTATCCAAAAGAAGGTATAAAAAGCCTTAGTCGATTCCTTATTTTCTCCTTCGTTTTTGCTGATTACCGGTATCAGAAATTGCGAAACCAAACCAGAAAGAAAATAGATAATTTTCCCTGACAACGAAAGGAGCGCATATTGTCCGGCAAGCTGGGCAGAAAGGAAGTGTTTAGCTAAAATAATATCAAAGGTTAAAAATGATACTCCTGCAACTCCTGTTAAAATCGAATTGCCGAAAAATCCAACAGGAAAGGAAAGGTCTTTATTTATTACAACATGGGTATTTTGTTTTATACGGGAAACGTAAAACAGACTAAGAAGAGTGGATACCATTAGAGACAAAGGAATTGACGAATAAATCAAGTCGGGTCGATTATTTTCGACAAAGAAGTAAGCAATACTAAGTTTAACCAGTGCCTCCAGAATCACTGTCGTGGATATTTGAATAAATTTAAAATTACCCATCAAAAAACCACCGTTAACTGCACCTATCAAAAAGACAATCCACAAAGGTGAAAAAAGTAAAAACGGTAAGGGTGAAGGGGTGTTAAAAAAGGATGCGAAAAACCACGAACCCGAAATCCATACTAAAGAAACGACAAGCGATAGCAACAAAAGTTTTCCCTGAATACCTTGAATTAACTCCTTAATAGGCGTCTTATATTTCCCCAAAAGATATGCACTTTTATAATTTATTGACTTCCCCAACGCAGCAGAAAAAACCGTCGTTAGGGAAAATAGTGAGGTAATTAAACTTACAATACCGAACTCTGATAACTCAAGCTTTCTTCCTAAGTAAGCGTTATATATAAAATTCGAAAGATTAGCAACTACAGCCGAGAAAATAAGTGCTCCGCCGCCGATTAAAGCCGGATTAAATGCATACCGAGGTGCGACTTTGGGCTGTTCCGGCAGTACTTCTTTTGCTTTTTTAAGATGCAGACCGTGCTGGGTTTTTTCCCAGTAGTGGGGTTTTACTAAAAGCTGATAGAGAGCAATAGTAGCCGCGTAACTTGTCATCAGCCAGTAAAAAGGTACGAGGAAAACAAACTTGATAAGATTCCACTGGCCGCGTTTTGCGCAACCGATCATGTAGTTATAAAAGTAAATAAAATTACCGAAAACCAAACTGGTAACGGCGATGTAAAAAACCGGTGCCGGATACAGAGCTTCAATTGCGGGACCGACGAATTTATAAAGCAAAAAGTAGGAAATAGTAGCCAGCCAAAGAATTGGATTAACCAAAATAAACACCATTCTCATTCCGATAACCAGCTGAAATATCAAAGCATTAAAGCCGAATTCTCTATGGAAGGAGATCGGATTTCGCATATGGACAAGGTAAGTTTGAATGTAACCCTTAATCCAACGGGACCTTTGACGAACCCAACTTCTTAGGCGGCTGTTTGCCTCCTCGTAGGTAGTCGAATCGATAAGAGCGGTTTTATATCCTTTTTTGAAAAGTCTTGCACCCAAATCGCAATCCTCGGTAACGTTAAAAGGGTCCCAGCCGTGAAGTTCCCTGAGTTTTTCAGTCTTAAAATGATTACTGGTCCCGCCCAGCGGGATCACCGATTCAATAGATTGAAGTCCGGGAAGAATAAGATCAAACCAAAGAGAGTATTCGGCAGTAAAAAGACGGGTCAGGAGGTTATGGTTCGGATTATAGTAATTGAGTTTGCACTGTAGACAGACTACTTTATCCCCAAACATCTTAAAAGCCAGGAAAGCCTTTTTGAGTTGTAGAGGGTCGGGCCTGTCTTCGGCATCATAGATTACCAAATATTCTCCCCTTGCATGGGTCAGACCGAAATTACAAGCCTTTGGCTTGGTTTTAGGCTTTGAGTCCGGAACAATTAATGTCCTTATATATGAGTAATACCCGAGCCTTTCAGCAGCTTTATTTGTAACCTCGTCATCCTCTTCAAGAAGAAGAATGATATCCAGCTTATCCTTAGGCCAATCAATTGTATTTATGGCTTCGACGAAATGAGGCAAAATCTCCGCTTCTTTATATAACGGACAAAGAATTGTATAAATGGGTAAGTCGTCATCCTTCAGGGCACCTATCTCTTTTTCATCAATTTTTATCTCGGGAGGAAAATGAAGAGACTTTAAAAGTACCCTGAGGGAAAAAATAAGATCGAGAAAGTAGATAAACGACAGTAAGGCAATAAGTGCGATGGCAGTCATTTTCAGGTTTAATAGGAATCCTAAGATAACTAAGGCCAAAATGGATACTATGCCGACCTTTTGCCAACCCGTCAGCGTATATAAAGCCGAAAGCTTATGGGGTAAGCGCGAGTGGGTAGTAAAGCGTCTACCCTTATAGGCAACTCCTGCACCCAGCGGAAGATTTTCTTCCTGTCCTGGGATTTTGTAAATTTTGGGTCTTTTTACCTTAAGCGCAAGCGATCCCTTTGCTATTTCTATCCCCGCTTTTACGAAATTAATCTTGGATTTGCCTTTAATACGATCGAAAAAATCAATATCTACGGATCCAACGGAAAATCCCATCTGCCTGGCGGTATCTAAAAGAGGCATATCCAGAGTCCAGGCAGATACATCCGATTCGTCCATCTGATCGATAATTTCCTTTCGGAAAACTTTTAAACCGGACTGGGTGTCACATTTAAATCCGTGAAGGAATCTCTCAAAGACCAAATAGTTAACTTTTGACCCAACCCGCCTCAGCAGACTCGTTTTGTAGGTTTTTCTGTTGGCTACTACTACTGCGTGATTTTTCAGAAGTTTATACATGTCAGGCAGAGCTTCGGGAGGATATTGGAGATCACCGTCGATCATGGCGATATGGGAAGCTTTAGTCTCTCTGGACCCTTCTAAAATCGAATAAGCTTTGCCTATCTTTCCTTTTTTGATTAATAACTTTATGGGATACTCTTCAGACAAAATATTTATCTGATAGGTAGTATCATCCGTAGAGTGATCATCTACAAAAGTTATCCTGTAACTCACCTTGGCAGCATAAAGCGCTTGGTGAATCCGTTCTACCAAAGGCGCAATGCTTTCAGCTTCATTTTTGACCGGTATTATAACTTCTAAGTCGTGCATATAACTAACAAAAACCAGCCTTTATTAGGCTGGATAAAAAGTAGAAGAAACTGTATAGTATTATACTACAGGTCGTTCGATATGCAAGTCTTTTGGAATTTTGATGGAAAAAACGAAGCCGGTTAATCTTGTCCGAGACCTTGAGAAGTCAACTTATTTACAATTTGACGCCAGGATGAAAACTTCATACCCAATTTGTGCTCGGTAATGTCTACAGAAAGTCCTCCGTATTTTGGATATCTTAAGGCAGATTCTCCTGACTTTTCGAGGAACTCTTCCAAAGTAGTGGCTTTAACAACATCATTTGCGCCTCGAACTTTCTCCAACAAATATGAAACTACCTCGTGGGGGGTTGTTGTGTCGGATGAGGAAGCGTGAAAAACCCCATAATGGTTGCCGGATATAATTCTATCAAGGGCATGACATGCTTCATCAATGAAAGTTATTGAAACTTTCTGATTTGTAAACATAGGATAAAGTTTTCCTTCGTCAAATAGTTTCAAAGGCCGCCTTAAATAATCCAGTTTACCCTCAAATTTTGCCCTGACAGGGTAAATCAACCTTAAAATAGTAGAATTCTCGCCGAGCTCTTTTTTTACAAGTCTTTCAGCTTCAGCTTTTGTAAAACCGTACCAGGTAACCCTATTGCTATCGGTTTCGGAAGGATGATTTTCCAAATAAGGTCCGGGGTCAAATTTATCCCCGGGAAATACCATATCGGTGGAAATTTGGATGAAATGAACCATATTTTTATAGGGCTTCACCGCTTCTACCAAATTTCTGGTCCCCTCCACATTCACCTTCCAGCAATCCCCATCCTTTTTATCCCTTTGTTTTTCGGCCTCACCGACATTAGTGTACGCCGCAAAATGAATAACAGCCTTAAAGTCATAACTTTTTATAATTGCCTTTACCTGGTTTTCGTCGGTTATATCAAACTCGATTTGCCTGGGAATATGAAGTGAATTTCTATCCGGATACAGCTCGACGAATCGTGAGCCGATCATCCCCTCGGATCCTGTTACTAGTACTAAATTTTTCATCTTTCAACCGTTTTTTGGTTCCCAAACTTCCTTCAAAATTGCATCCCAAGGATATTTAAAGTTGTCTTTTACGTCTGCTAATGTCAAAAGGTTCACTATAATCGAGTCTCCTCGGAGTGATTTCCAAGCTTTTAGGACACCGGGGGGGATTACAATCAGACTCGGGTTTTGTGTTCCAATTATGAATTGATCAACATAGCCGAACGTAGGGAACTTTCTTCGTACGTCAACAAGTACAACCTGCATTTTCCCACGGACACAGGTATATTGAGAAAAAGTTCTCTCGTGAACGTGCCAACCCTTGATTACTCCTTCGTGGGTAGTATTAAAATAAACGTGTTCTATTTTTCGGGCAACATCTTCTTTTTTGTTCCACGGTTCGCTCCAAAGTTCTGTCAAATCCCCTCTTCCATCAACATAGGTTGTTAATCTTTTATAGTAAACGTCTCGAATTGTAGGACTTTCTCTAAGACTATTTAGCCTGAAATTAATTTTTTTCAGATCCTCGACCGTTAAGTTTTTGTAAGAAAAATCCATATATACGCTTACCTTCTATCGTAAACCTTTTTGTAATACCTTCTGTATTCTCCACTTTTTACTCTTTTCCACCAGTTAACATTTTCTTTATACCACTCCACGGTTTTGATTAGCCAGGTTTCAAGATCATATTGCGGTTTCCACCCCAACTTTGCAATTTTCTTCCAATCAACGGCATATCGTCTATCGTGAGCTGGTCTATCTTTAACGTGTTCTATAAAACTATCATCTTTATCCAGTATTCTTAATATCATCTTAGTCAATGTAAGATTGTTAATCTCCTTGTGCTGTGCTCCAACTAAGTAGGATTCCCCAATCTTTCCTTCCTGCAAAACAACGTCTATTGCATTGCAGTGATCTTCCACATACAACCAGTCCCGCACATAAAGTCCATCTCCATACATTGGTACTTTTTTATCTTCCAATAGATTTGTGATAAAAAGAGGTATCATTTTTTCCGGATGCTGATACGGCCCGAAATTATTAGTACAATTCGTAATTGTAATCGGTAAATTATGAGTGTGATAATAAGCTCTTACAATATACTCTGCTCCTGCTTTACTTGCCGAATATTGATTTCGCGGATCAAAATGAGTATTCTCATCAAATTTTTCTTTAGTATATAGAGGTAAAGCTCCATATACCTCATCGGTTCCGATGTAATGTAACCTTTTTACATTTTCCCTAGCAGCTAGTTCACAAAGAATTTGAGTTCCCAAAACGTTGGTGGTTATAAAATCGCTTGCAGCAAAGAGTGATCTATCAACATGAGATTCTGCCGCAAAATGAACTACGCAATCAGTGCCTTTTATCGCTTTCGCAACATCTT
>MGHI01000019.1 GCA_001793155.1 Candidatus Woesebacteria bacterium RIFCSPLOWO2_01_FULL_39_61 | reverse complement strand
CAAAAAGATTGCCTGTTGTATCTCCGTACTGACCTATGTTGATTCTGACTAAATCCCCAGATGCGGTTGCCCAGGAAGAGGGTGACCAGTCGAAAAGTCCGAGGTTTCCTGAGGTTAAGGAAGTGGCGGTTGAGGAAACTTCTAAAAGCTGACCAGTATTCCAAGTATTACCGGTTGTTGAAATCTTTAATATTTCCCCGGAAGTTATTGCCGAAGCATTAAAGTCTGCAACCGTTCCGGATGTTATTGTATCGGAATTAATATCAAGTACGTTTCCGGTTGCAGTTTCAATTCCTGCGACTCTCAAGTGAGCAGAGGCAGTAGCTGTACCTCCAAAATAGGTATCAAGTGTAAGATTGTAAGGTGCTATTCCTTGAGTCCCTAATTGCCAGTAGTTTGTGCCGCCTCCGGGACAAGTACCCCATGAAGGAGCTCCTGATGCACCTGCACCGGATAATAAACACTCGGATCCCGTTTCGGTTTCGGCGACTCTTGTTAAGACTCCTGATGTATTGGTGTATAGAACTGCATTGGCATCAGTCTGGAAATCAGAAAAGGTTATATTTCCCGAAGAACCGATATCAAAGACAAGGCTCATATTGGTTAGGGAATTTCCAACGGTTAATGATTCAGAACTGTCACCGGTATCGAAAGTCAGGAAGTTATCGGATCCCAAAGATATGGTTAGAGCTGATGTTTCAGCATCCTTAAGTTCAATGTCAGTTGCTTGTGTCGAAAGGTTTATTAAAGGCGAATCGACGTCGATTGCGGTTGCACCAACAAGCTGGATGGTGGGTTCTGTCAGAGAAAGCGTACCGTCTGTCGCATTTGAGATTATTGCCTGGTTTCTCAACTCCAAGTCGCCATCGTTTTGGATGGCGAATCTAAAACCGCCGGAAACCGATGCGCTGAAAATATCTTGAGACTCGTTTTGGTTGACGATCAAAGCTGCACGACCAACGGTATTTGAACCTTTGGCAACAACTGTGGCAGAGGAAGTTGCGGATGATCCCACCAGAACGTCAAGACTGCTGACGAAGGGGGAAATAGCTCCGGCGTTTAATTGCCATTTGCTTCCACCTGAAGTACCAGCGCAGTTTCCCGAGGTGTCACAGACCTGATTACCTGCCTGGTAAATTACCCCGTCAACCTCCAGCACATCCTGTATGTAGAGGTCATTATCGGAAGTTGCAAAGTTAATCGTTGCTCCTGCATCAGAGATGGCATTTGTTGTTTGATCAACAATTCCGCCGATATTGACAAAGTCTCCGTCTGCAAACTCAACCTGGCCGGTACCGGCCGGATTAAGAGTAATGTCTCCGGATCCGGCCGTGGTTAATGAAAGATCGGCTGAGGTTGAAGTCAGCGTTCCTGCTCCCACAAAGGTCAGTGAGTCTATGTCAAGGACGGTTCCCTCAACCGACAGCTGGCCCGTATTTCCTGAATTATCAATTGTTATTGATCCGGCTGAATTAACACTAAATACGGTACTTTGATTGTTGTCAAAGCGAAGGAAGTTGCCCGTGAATGTGTCTCCGCCTGTATTATCGATATCAGCATATATGACGTTACCGGAGAAGGCAGAGTTTCCTCCCTGACCCAGTTTAAGTAAATTGCCCGAGGTTATTGCGCTGGCCGTTGCTTCAAGTACAGACCCTGTTGTTATGGTGTCACTGGTTAGCTTGGCGACATTGCCGCCTACCGTTTCAATACCAAAGGCCTGGAATGAAGCACTAGAGGTTGCGGCTCCTCCAATGGCCACATCCCAAGTCGAATTTCCAGGAGAAATAATCTGGGTATTTAACTGCCAGAGGTCATTAGATGCGAGTCCAAATGAGTCAAAAGATACCCAACTGGCCGAATTTTGATCTCGATATTGGAGTTGTCCTGTATCATCTGTTACAGATATTCTCAGACCTGCATCATTAGTAGTCATACCCGTTTCCCAAAATATAGCCGGCAGGTCTGAAGTAGTACTCAAGAAGATATAATCGTCACTATCGCTGTCCGGTTGGAAATTCAGACTTGCAGTTTCACTAATAGCAGAATCCGAAATCGTTAAACCAGTACCAGCAATAAACGAGGTGTCAGTATAGACACTTCCTTCTATTCCCGCCATTCCGGATACAAAGAAATCATCACCATTGATTACAAACCCAGTATTGTTGATAGTTTCAGTTGTCTGGCCTACGTAAAGATTATTTAGTGTTGCTAAATCGTCTTCAAAATAGCCACCGAAATCCCATTGTCCTCCTTCCTGGAAAATTGCATATTCAGTCCCGGATGTTTGTGCGGCAAGATCGTTTATATAGATGCCGTAAGTAGGACTACCTGCAACAGAAGTCAGATTAGAAAAATCAAGGTTGATTAAAGAAAGAGAACCAACTTGGGTAGTAGGCGAATCCCAATTAGCGCTTATTAAATTCCCTCCAGTCCACTCGGTTTCAAGATCAAAATCAAGATAAGTTCCGGTGGTATTGGGGGTTACGATTGCTTTACCGGTTAAACCTTGAATATTAAAGAGAGCACTACTTGTTGCAGTCCCTCCGACCGCCAGATCCCAAGTTGTGTTGCCGGGGGATAAAACTTTAGAATTAAGTTGCCAGAGATCATTATTGGAAACCACAGCCAGCCAGCCGCAGTTTGTCTGGTCGGCATCACACACAAGCTTGTCTCCCCAGTAAAGATCTTCACCGGCCGTTCCTCCTGCTGCAGCAACACCGATTAAGTTATTGGCGAATGCGTCATTGTTTAGTCCTATGGTATTTCCCTGGAATGAACCGGTGCCGGTTACCGTTAAAATATCATCAATGACCAGCGTTCCTGTTGAAGAGTTTAAGGTGGGATTTGTCGCGTCTAAATCAAAAGTCAAAGTATTACCGCCTGAGTCGTTAAAGACGATTGAGCCTTCAGTTTCATTGTCAATAAATTCGCTGTTTTCAAAAGTAATCCTTCCCCCGAGAGTCAGGTCACCCGTATCTGAAAGATTGTATGTTGACCCATGGAAGTAAATGTCACCCGCACCATTTGGGTTAATTGTCAAGTCCTCATCGGTATCGGCAGTTGTAATCGTAGCTGTTGTATCGTTTAAGCCAAGGGTCAGATCAGCTGCCATGACATTTCCTGTCCTTGTTAACCTGAAGACATTGGTTGTTGCGGATGAAGAGGCAACGAGGATGTCCTGGTCACCGGTTTCCGTCAAGGCAACCAGGGCTTTGCCGGTTCTGGAACCAGAAACTTCAAAGTAGAAATCTGTCGAAGTTCCACCCCCTAAAATAAGTTGGTCGGTGACCAGCGCATCATTTCCGGGAGCTAGGACATTACCATTTAATTGCCAATAATTTGTTCCCCCGCCGGCATCAGCTGCACAATCCCACTCGAAGTTGCTATCATCCCATTTTAATATCTGATCGGCAGCACAACCCCTGACTAATGAAAGCTCTCCGCCGACAAGCTCCAATCCAGATACAGAAGTTGTGGTCGCACCATCAGCTGCAGTCGTATCCAGTCTCAAAGTCAGTACACCTGAGGAAACCTGGAGTCCGTCTCCTGTTAAGTCGGAAAACGTGTCCGTATTTATAACAAACTGATTGTCAATATATATAACACCATCAACTTCAAGGTCGGATTCGACAAAAAGATCATCATCACCCGTTGCGGAAACGGGAGTTGAAGTATCTCCTACGCGTACATATCCCAGCGCATTTATGGTTAAATTTGAGTCGGATGTTATATCATCTCCGTTTACAGCTAAATCCCCGGTGATACTTAGGTTTCCGCTTGAAACATCAAGAAAAAAGGAAGAGCTTGAGTCGGTTCCGCCAACAGCCAAGTCGTCACCGGTTTCTGTCAAATATGTAATTGTGCCGGAATCAGTCCATAAACTCCCGGATGAGTTTGTCCAGGTAAATCCACCCGTAGATGAGTTGTAAGTCAAAAATTGACCGTTAGAGGCAGAGTTTGATGCGTTAAGATCTACTTCTAATATTGTAGAATCTGTTATTTCTGATGATTCTATTGTTGTTCCTAATGTAGTTTGTAGTGCACCACCGGAAACCTGAAGACCCGTTCCTGTTAAATCATTTACAGAATCACTGCCGACTACTAATGATCCATCTAATTCAAGATCTCCTGTGATATAAAGATCGTCATCCGCCAGATCAATTATTTCAGGAGTTCCTGTTCCCACAGATACTGCCCCTCCTCCTGCATCCAAAGTCAGATCGCCAGGGGTTGTAATTATGTTTCCAACTACGTTGAGAATATTATTTACTGATGTTGTTCCTGTTGTTGCTCCAATAGAAACCGTTGATGCCGCGCCTCCGATATTTAAGGTAGTGGCGTTTAAATTCACTAAATCAAAACTATCAGAACTTGTTGTTATACTTCCGCCGTTCGCTGCAATATTACCCGAGAAGTTTGAATCTTCAGCGAAAAAACTTTCTACATTTACTTTAAAAGAAACATTATTAAATGAGGTAGCGGCCAGAACGGTAGATGTAGGTTTAGTTTCAAGGTTATCTTGATCCGATATAAAATCATTATTATTTTGCATATTATTACCGATAAAAGGAAGAACTTGCATAGTTTTCCTAACTGCATAATCGGCGATTTTATATTTAGATCTGATTTCCGGAAGGTGTCTTGAACTAAAATAAACAGAAATTAAAAGCATAAAGGTCGATAGATATACCCAAAGAATTTTTTTATAAATCTTTGGAGTAAATTTATATATATCTTCAAGAACAGTTTTGGTTTGGAGTGGAGTGAGTAAAGGTTCTTTTTGAATTGCTTTATTGGTAATTTTTTCTTGTAGCTTTTTAGTATCAGATCGCAGTAGTTGCGTTTTATATGCGGTAATAATTTCAGAATCATCAATCCAAGTCTTTGCGATCAAATTTTTAGTGATTCTCTTTTTACCCTTTTTCCTTTTGATATTTTCGATCTGCGAGGAGTAATATCGACGGTGACCTCCGGAGGTTCTGATTGGAATTAGAAAGCCTTTAGCCTCCCAACGTCTTAATGTTTTTTCAGTAACACTTAATGACTTTGAGGCTTGGTTTATTGATAAAAGCGATTCTTTTTTAGTGGGCATATTGGGCAAGTAGCGTTTTGAAATTTATGATAGTTTAAAAATCAATCTATAAAACTAGACATTATGAATAATAATGTCCACATTAATTAAGACATTTATTAATACTTCTGTCAAGCCTCTTTATGTTAGTAGATTAGTGGTAAAAAAATAGTAAAAAATTTTAATGAAGAAAAATATCTAGGAACTTATAGAAAACAACATAACTTAGGGTTAAAGAAACCGGTAATGTAGGTCCAAAGAAATTAACACTGAAATATCTTGCTATTAATGTACTTTTGAAATTAAGGAATAGCTACATATTTACCGCGACGATAATGAGGGCAAATAAATTTAAAACCGTTTATGGCGGAGAATATGCGGAATATATATGGTAGGATTCTAAAACCATCTTTAAATACAAATCCTAGCTTCAGCCTTGAAAATACAATTTTAACAAAAGAAGAATTTAGAAAATGATCTAATTTTTAGGAATAATTAATAATCTTTTGCGAATACCGTATATCGATATACTATAGAAGGTAGTTAAAATTAACCGTGAAATAACTTAGCCATTTTAAAAATATGTACATTTTGAAATCTTTTCACGAGTATAGTAAATGCATAGATTAGAGGCTATTGCATTTTGTTAAATAACATTTTACGATGTTATTATCTAATAAGAATAAATATAAATACTTTAATTGTTTAAAGTATAAAGTTATATGAGAAAATTACTAGTTAAAAAACTATCTGTGATTATACTATTTATTTTAATTTGGATATCGGGTCGATCAATAACTTTTGCACAAGTGAACTCTTCAGGCATAGGTATATCTATACCCTTAAAAGATTCAGGAATTGCGGTGGGAAGTATTATATGTTCCTATCCCGAAGGATTTACCGCATGTATAGGCGAATATGACCCTTCGATGTACGGTGTATCAACCAAAGACGTCACGGTAGAGATAGAAGACACTGAACTAAAAAATTCGACCCTAGTATTAACGACAGGAATTGCAACAGTCAGGGTAAATACAATAGGTGGAAACATAGAGGAGGGAGACTTTATAAGCTCATCAGAGACACCGGGTGTAGGCCAAAAAGCCCGGAAGAATGGTTATGTATTAGGCATCGCGATGCAAGGCTATTCGGCAGATAACCCTGGAGATATAGGTAATATACAAGTTACTCTTAATATCCATCCGGCGTCCGGTCTAACAGGACCTGGATCTAATCTTCTGCAATTTATTCGCCGTGGGCTTGCAGTTCCGTTGTTTGAACCGCTCGAATCATTAAGATATATTCTTGCGGTTTTAATGGTTTTGATTTCATTTACGTTGGGAATGATCTATTTTGGAAGGTCGTCGCGTGCCGGTATCGAGGCAGTTGGAAGAAATCCGTTAGCCAAGAGGGTAATACAGCTAACCGTGTTTATGAATATTGTTTTAACTATCGTAATTGTCCTTGTAGGCTTAGCCATAGCCTACTTGATATTAATATTGTAATATGTTTAACCTGCCTTTTTTCGGAAACAGAGATAAGAAAATTAAACCTGTTGTTTTAGTAATATTGGACGGGTTTGGTTTGGCTCCTCCGTCGGAAGGTAATGCAATAACATTAGCTAATACTCCGAACTACCGTGCGTATCTTAAAAACTTCCCCAATACAGAATTGATAGCCTCGGGAGAGTCCGTAGGGTTACCCGCAAATGAAGTCGGTAATACCGAAGTGGGACATTTGACCCTCGGTGCGGGAAGGGTAATTTTGCAGGATCTTAAAAGAATAGATGTTCAAATAGAGAAGGGCTATTTTTTCGATAATAAAGTTTTGCTATCTGCCGCAACCCATGTTAAAAAATACAACTCCGGCTTCCACATTTTAGGTTTGATTGGATCAGGACACGTTCATTCTTCGATGTCGCATTTATACGCACTGCTGCAGTTTTGTAAGAAAGAAAGTTTAGAGAAAGTATATCTTCACCTTTTTACCGATGGGCGTGATTCGCCTCCAAAACAGGGTCTTGAGATAGTGGAAGGTCTTGAAAGATATCTTGAAGCAATAAAAATCGGTAAAATTGCTTCTATTACTGGGAGATATTATGCAATGGATAGGGATCGCAGGTGGGATAGAACGGAGAAGGCCTACAACGCGTTGGTTTCTTCTCATGCAATTCAAACCTTTACAGCTTTGGATGCGGTTAAAAACGCATATTTAAGAGGCCAGACCGATGAATTTATTGAGCCTACTCTTATAGCCGGCAAAGATGGTCCCTTGGGACTAGTTAATAATGACGACGCGATTGTCTTTTTTAACTTCAGGGTTGATCGTCCAAAACAACTTACTATGGCTTTCATCATGCCGGATTTTGAGAATCTAAAATCTTTTGACTTTGGCTATGATCCTGAAACTAATAAAAAATTAGGAGAACTGGAAGTTGGTAAAACCTTTCAAAGGAGCAAAGTGCTTAAAAATTTATTTTTTGTAACTATGACCGAATATCAAAAAGGATTGCCGGTTTCCGGCGTGGCATTCGGTCCCGAAGTCGTTCTTAATACTATATCTGAGGTATTGGCGAATAGTGGCTTGAGACAAATGCATATGGGTGAAAGCGAGAAAGAAAGGTTTGTTAAATATTACTTTAACGGTCTGAAAGAAGAGAAGGTGGCCGGGGAAGATGATCATATTGTCAGTTCGCTGAAAGTTGCTACATATGATCAGAAACCCGAGATGTCGCTTCCGAGCCTTACTAAGGCATTTAAAGACGAGTTAAACAAAGACGAATACCATTTTTTTGTAATCAATATCGCTAATCCCGATATGGTTGCACACAGCGGAAATTTAAAAGCTACGATCAGAGCTATAGAATTTGTAGATAGATACCTGGCGGAATTAGTATCGGTAGTTTTAGGAGTTGACGGAACCGTTTTTGTGACAGCTGATCATGGGAATGCAGAGGAGTTATTAACTTTTCCGAGCTCGTCTTACTTTTTTACCACCTCTAAAGGATCCGTTAATACAGATCATTCAAATAATCCCGTGCCATTG
Source organism: Candidatus Woesebacteria bacterium RIFCSPLOWO2_01_FULL_39_61 (assembly GCA_001793155.1). Classification (GTDB taxonomy): domain Bacteria; phylum Patescibacteriota; class Microgenomatia; order UBA8517; family UBA8517; genus WO2-FULL-39-9. The sequence continues at coordinate 24,615 of MGHI01000019.1, read as the reverse complement.
ATAATTATAAATAATTCTCTTAAGGAAAAGGGGATTAGCATAGCAAAGGGTGCTTTGAGTGATGTTGCTCCAACAATATTAGCCTTAATTGGGATACAAAAACCAGAGGTGATGACCGGAAAAAACCTGCTTGCTGCAATAGGTAATATTACAAATAAATCAGTTATGAATTAATTATCTGAAATGAGTATCGACGACCCAACAATGGTTTATGTTTTGTCCTTGGTAATTGTTGCATTTACGTTGCTAACAATTGCTTTGGTAGTGCTTTATATCAGACTACTTTTAAGGTACCAAAATGCAAAAGAAATAGCAGAAAAAAGTACTGGGGTGGAAGATCTGGAAGAAACCCAGAAAAAAGCCAAAGCGATGATTGAAGAGGCCCGAGTTAAGGCTGGAGAAGTTATAACGCAAGCGGAGCTATTTACCGCGAACCAAAAAAACGTCTTATTAGAAGAGATAAATAAAGCTACGCATACCTATGCAGATAAATATCAGGCAGCTTTAAAATTTGCAGAGGATGAGGCGGTCAGGATGATTTCATCAATTCCCCATCAGGTTAAGTCGGAAGTAATGGTTAGAATAGAAAAATTTACATCCGGTGTAGATACAGAACTTCTTAATGCCCAAAAATCAATTCAAGCGGCAGTTAAGGAAACTTATCAAAAAGCTGAGGTAGAAGTCGAGAACTATAAACTTGAAAGATTAAAGCAGGTAGATGAATCGATAATGAAAATGGTTGAAGAGGTATCAAGACGAGTATTGGCAAAAGAAATAACTGCGGACGAACACGAAAAGCTGGTTTTGAAAGCTTTGGAAAAAGCGAAAGAAGAAAATGTATTAGTCCGTCAGGAAAAACCTGCCGAAAAATAATATGGAAGCTCTTTTTGAAAAGATAAAAACAAGTGAAGAAAAAGATAAACTTATGGAGGAGATAGATATACTTTTAAATAGTTTGTTCCAAAATAAAGGTGAAGCTTTTAGCATATTACTAAAGACAGGAGTCCGGGCTTGGCTATCGGAATATATCCGGGCCGAGTTAGCGAAAGATGAAGCAAATCCTTTCGAATATTTAAAAAAAATCAAAGAAGAATTAAATTCTTTTAAGGCCTTAAAACTTACTTTAGCCTTTGAACCTACCGAATCGAACATTGAGAAATTCAGTTATGCGGTAAAAAAGTATTTAGGCGAAAAAGTTGTGATCGAGTTTTCCTATAATCCTACTCTAATAGCGGGTTGTACGCTGACATATGAGGGTAAATACAGGGATTTTTCGATGAAGAGCTTCTTTAACTCGGAATTTGCGAAAATAAAGCAGGACTTGTTTATACAAATGGCTCACTAGCCCAGAGAGCTTAACTCTGACTTGCAATGTATACGGAATTAGGAAATAGAAAAGTTTCGCAATAAATATATGAAAGATTTTGATTACTACTTAAATAAAATCGGCGAAATAGGCTTTGTCGACGAGATAGTTCATTCTATTGCGTATGTGTCAGGTATTCCTAGCGCGCGGCCAAGCGAAGTCGTTATTTTTGAGGGTGGTGAAGTCGGTACAATTTTATCCCTTTCCCCCGAGAGTGCGGAGGTGCTTTTATTATCAAGACAGGTAACTAAAGTCGGCAACAAGGTTGCAAGAACAGGTGACCTTTTCCAGGTGGCGATCGGTTCAGGTTTATTAGGCAGAGTTGTCGATCCTTTGGCAAAACCCATCGATTCGGCAATTCCCGTAAAGGATGTACATTTAGAGCCAATCGATACCCAACCCCACGGTATAATAGGAAGAGAACCGGTTAAAAAGCCTCTGGAGACCGGTGTAACTCTGGTTGATTTAGTTGTTCCCCTCGGTAAAGGTCAAAGGGAGTTGATAATCGGAGATCGAAAAACCGGTAAAACCGAATTCTTGCTTCAGACAATATATTCTCAAGCTACAAAAGGAACGATTTGCATATATGCTCTTATCGGTCAAAAGCAAGTAGACATTAAAAAAAGACAGGAGTTTTTGGAAGACAAAAAAATTATGGATAAGTGTATTATCGTTGCTTCGAGCTCGTCCGATCCTTCAGGGTTAATATATTTAACTCCTTATACTTCTATGACAATCGCTGAGCACTTTAGAGATCAAGGATTGGACGTTCTTTTGATTTTGGATGATATGACCACACACGCCCGCTACTATCGGGAAATATCGCTTTTGGCCAGACGTTTCCCAGGCCGTGATTCTTACCCGGGGGACATTTTCTATATTCACGCACGCTTGATAGAAAGGGCGGGTAATTATAAAAGAGGGTCGATTACCTGTCTTCCTGCTGCCGAATCGGTTTTAGGGGATCTTTCCGGTTATGTTCAGACAAATCTGATGGCTATGACGGATGGGCATGTATTTTTTGATATAGAACTTTACAACCAAGGAAAGAGGCCTGCAGTTAATCCCGAGCTTTCAGTTACCCGTGTAGGCCACCAAGCCCAAACGCCTCTACAGCGCGATTTAAGTCGCGAATTAATGAGTTTTCTGGTCAACTATCAGAGAATGCAGCAATTTATGCATTTTGGAGCGGAAGCGGGAGAGACGGTCAAATCAGTACTAAGGCTCGGAGCAAAAGTTGATGAATTTTTTAGCCAAAGACAAGATGAAGTCATTGCAATAAACGTTAATATTTTGATCTTAGCCGGTCTTTGGGGAGGAATTTGGAAGGAGATTGAAGGGATTGAGTTAAAAAGAGAAATGGAACAGATAGTTCTCACTTACCAAACAGATCCCGCGTATAAAGCTCAAGTAGACCAGCTTATATCAAGCTCACCCTCTTTTACCGAGCTTGTGCAGTTTCTGCGTCAGAACGACGAAATAATTGTCTCTAAAATTAGAAGATAGATAATGGCATTTAAAGGAAAAATAGATCAAGAAATTAATGAAGTATCCTCTTTAAGGAATCTGGTTGAAATTTATGGCGAGATAGCATCTATTAGGATGGTAAAAATTAGAGCGTTTGTCCTTAAAAACAGACAATTTTTGGAAGCAATAACCGATATTTTCCATGATTCGCTGGAGGCGTATGCTAAAAAACTTTCAGATCTCGTTAAGAAGGGAAAGCTAAAAAAAGGAGGCAAAGTAACATTTTTAGCCCATAATGGAAAAACTGTTGCTGTTTTGATCTCGGCAAACACGGGTTTCTACGGAGAAGTTGTTCTGGAAACCTTCAGAAAATTTTTAGAGGATATTAGAAAAGAAGATTTTGAAATAACCATAATAGGTAGAAATGGTAGAACGCTCTTTTTAGGTGAAGAACCTAAACGGCCATATACCTTTTTTGAACTGCCGGATTATGGCGTAAACGAACTCAAACTTGCAGAGGTAATAAGACATCTTGTCCAGTACGAAGAGATACGTGTTTATTACGGCCAATATCAATCGGTAGTTACCCAAAAACCAACGACTTTTTCTATTTCGGCAGGTACTCCGATCAGGGAAGAAGTTGAAGAACCAAAAGTTTCTTACATCTTTGAACCCACTGTTGAAAAAATTCTGATGTTTTTTGAAACTCAGATTTTTGCATCACTTTTTGATCAATCAATAAGGGAATCTCAACTGGCTAAATTAGCCTCAAGAATATTAGCCATGGATAGAGCGGCAGAAAATATTAAAAAGAGATTATCAAACCTGAAGATTGATCGGTTAAAGGTTCAGCATAGACTTGTCAACAGAAGGCAATTAAATTCATTATCATCGACTGTTATGCAATAAAAAGATATATTACGAACTGTTTTGAATCATTAAATAAAAATTGTTGGTGGTTTCAAAATATTTTCTATGGATAAAAAGGCATTCGGAAAAGTTATAAGTATTCAAGGTCAGGTAGTAGAAGTAGAGTTTGTTGGGAAAAAACCGGCAATTCGCGATCTATTAATTTTGGAAGGGGATCCGGACATAAGACTGGAGGTTTATTCTTCCAGTGGCCCGAATACCTTTTATTGTCTTGCACTATCGCGAACCGATACTCTGTTCAGAGGGGCAAAACTTCTTAATACCGAAAGTGCTATTTCTTTTCCTGTCGGAACGGGGCTTTTAGGAAGAATAGTTGATATCTTCGGAAGACCGATCGATTCGGAAGGTGAAATTAAATTCGATGCTTCATTTCCGATCCACAAAACAGGCATGCAAAAAAGTCGGATTTCTACCAAACAACAGCAGTTGGAATCCGGCATCAAGGTTGTAGACATATTTGCACCCCTGCTTCGCGGAGGAAAAATGGGATTGTTCGGTGGAGCGGGAGTCGGAAAGACAATACTTTTAACAGAAATGTTGCATAACGTTGTAGGTAATGCAAAAGACAGTTCTGTCTCCGTATTTGCCGGTATAGGGGAGAGGGCAAGAGAAGGACTCGAGCTTTATACGGCATTAAAAGACTCGGGAGTAATGCAGAACTCATCTTTGGTATTCGGACCGATGGGAGAAAATCCAGCAGTAAGATTTTTAGCAGCTTTCTCTGCAGTTACTTTGGCCGAGTATTTTAGGGACCATGCAAAAAAAGACGTACTTTTCTTTATTGATAACGTTTACAGGTTTGCCCAAGCAGGAAATGAACTTTCTATTCTTACCAGCACTATTCCTTCAGAAGACGGTTATCAAGCCACACTGGAATCGGAAATGGCTGAGTTTCATGAACGTCTGATTCCCACCGACTCCGCAAGTATTAGCACTATTGAAGCAATATATGTTCCGGCAGACGATCTCCTGGACCATGGTGTTCAAGCAATTTTCCCGTATTTAGAGTCGGTGGTTGTTCTTTCAAGAAGAATTTATCAGGAAGGTTTATTGCCTGCGGTAGATGTTTTAGCTTCAACTTCTACCTCTTTAAATCCAGCAGTTGTGGGTGATTTACATTACGAAACAGCTATCAAAGCAAAGTCGATTCTCAAGGGTGCAGAAAGTTTGGAAAGGATAGTTTCTTTGGTCGGTGAGGCGGAGTTATCAATTGAAGACAGATTAATCTACAGACGTGCCCGCAAAGTCAGAAACTTTATGACACAGCGTTTTTTTGTTTCCGAAGCTCAATCGGGACAAAAAGGTAAATATGTTGATACAAAAACCGCCATTCTGGACTTGAAGGGAATAATTGAGGGAAAGTTTGATCACATACCTGAAGAAAAGTTTTTATTTATCGGTAGCATAGCAGACATTAAAAATGAATGATAAAGTATTCCATCTCTTAGTTAGGGCACGCGAGGGGATTATATTTGAAGGCGATGTTGATTCAGTAACTTCGTTTAATGAAGATGGTAAATTTGACGTATTAGCTCAACATGCTAATTTTATCTCACTGATACAAAAATCCTTAACGATAATAGAACACGACGGAAAAGTGACCGAGATACCTGTTGATAATGCGCTTTTAAGAACGAGGGAAAATAAGGTAGAAGTTTATCTAGGAATCCAGGGTATTAAACCGTCAGAATTTAAATCGGCTGATGAAATGAAGATTGGGGGGAAAAACTACTAAGGGTATAAGATATTGCATATATATTTGTACATTAATATACTTAATTATAAGGAGACTATTTTTAAATTAAAAAATATAATTTTCCTGCTTTTAAAAAGTAAAAAGATAATAATTTACATTTAAAAACTTCTGTGAAAATATATATAAAATCTTACCGTAGGCTATAGTTAGCAGATTGACGATTAGATTGATAAATTATTAAAAGTGAAGATTAAGCCGTATTTTTAATATAACACTAATCAAAATATTTTGAAAAAACCGCAAGTTACGACTTCAATTATTATATAAATTTGTCTATCTTAGGTTATTATAAAATTAATATTCTGTGAAAATATTTTAAAAAACTATGCAAATAAACCCTGTTAATATCGGGAGGAGTCGGAGTTTGGTTTTAAAACTTATATATAAACCCAAATGCTTTTATCATCCTTCGCAGAAAACCATGGTGGTGAACCCGTGGATGAATGCGAAGAATTTTCTGCATACGGTGCGAAATTTCGCTCCCGACGAAGCAGTGAGAAGAAGATACACCGGGTTTCAACCCGGGGGGCTTCATTTTCTAATTTCCAAAACTTGATATACTATACATCTAAATGAGAAAACAGGTATTTAATCATTCAAGTGTTGAAACTCACTGGCAGAAAATTTGGGAAGAAAAGAATCTTTATAAACTTTCCGACATGAACAAGGTAGTTAATGCTTTTTACAACCTTTGGATGTTTCCTTATCCTTCAGCAGAGGGCTTGCATGCCGGCCATGCCTTTGCTTCTACAGGAAGCGACGTCTACGGAAGATTCAAAAGGATGAATGCAAAGATCGTATTTCAACCGATTGGGTACGATTCCTTCGGAATTCACTCCGAAAACTACGCTTTAAAGATTGGAAAGCATCCCAGAGAGATGCTTGAAAAAACCACCAAAAAATATGAACAACAATTGAGAAGTCTGGGCCATAGTTATGACTGGAGAAGAACTGTGACCACATCTGACTCTGATTATTATAGATGGACACAGTGGCTTTTTATCGAGTTATTTAAGGCTGGACTTGCATACAGAAAAAAAACGGAAGTTAACTGGTGTCCGTCCGATAAAACAGTGCTCGCTGACGAGCAGGTTATGAGTCCTGCCCAGGCCGGAAAAGAAGCGAAAGATGCGCGGGGAAATATTATAAAAGGAAAAAAGGATATTTTGGTTTGTGAGAGGTGTGGGACACAAGTTGAGAAGAAACTTTTGGAGCAATGGTTTTTTCGGATTACTAAATACGCCGACAGACTGCTAGCGGGACTAAAGAAAATTGACTGGCCTGACAAAGTTAAGTTGGCTCAAACAAACTGGATCGGTAAAAAAGAAGGTATTAATATTACCTATCCGATTAAAGATAGTAATCAAGAAATTGTCGTATGGACATCAAGACCCGATACTAATTTTGGAGCAACTTTTATTGTGGTTTCTCCAGAATATGCTAAGCAAAACCTTAAGAATTTACTTATTAAAGACGTTCAGAGCAAAGTTGAAAAATATATCAAATTATCTCTTAGTAAATCAAAGGAAGAGAGATTGAATGAGGGTAGAAAAAAAACGGGGGTATTTACTGGTCTTTATGCATTAAATCAACTTAATAATACTCAAATGCCGATCTGGGTAAGTGATTTTGTTTTATCTGAAGTTGGGACGGGAGCAGTAGTGGGGGTCCCGGGTCATGATAAAAGAGATTTTGAGTTTGCTAAAGGATTTAAACTTCCGATTGTTAGGGTTGTAGTAGGACAGGATAAAGATCAGTCGGATATTACAGATGTAAATCAAGTCCAGGAAGAGGAGGGTACGATGATCAATTCTGAATTTCTTAACGGTTTGGATATTAATATCGCAATCGGAAAAATGATGGATTTCCTTGAGGAAAAAGGATGGGGTAAGCGGGTTATCAATTATCATCTTCGTGACTGGTTAGTATCAAGACAGCGTTATTGGGGTGTTCCGATTCCTATGGTTAAATGTAAGTTGTGTGGTTGGCAACCGGTCCCATCAGAAGAGCTGCCTGTACAACTGCCGGAAATATCCGATTATAAACCGGAAGGCAAGGGTCGAGGTCCTTTGGCAAACCATCCGGAGTTTTTTAAAACCACTTGTCCCAATTGCGGAGGTAGTGCAGAAAGAGAAACGGATGTCATGGACACGTTTGTAGATTCATCCTGGTATTTTCTACGCTACCCGAGCGTTGATTCAAAAAGTAGTACAAAGTTACCGTTTGATAGGGAAATAACAAAGAAGTGGCTGCCGGTATCTTTATATTTTGGCGGTGCCGAACATTCGGTATTACACCTTATGTATGCCAGGTTTGTAACGATGGTACTGCATGATCGTGGTTACCTGGATTTTGATGAACCATTTCCAAGGTTTTTTGCTCACGGACTTATGATCAAAGACGGAGCCAAGATGAGCAAAAGCAGAGGGAACGTGGTTAATCCTGATCTCTACATAGAAAAATTCGGCGCAGATACTTTAAGACTCTATCTTATGTTTATGGGCCCCATGGACGGATTTCCTGATTTTCGTGATACGGGAATAGAAGGTATGAGACGGTTCGTAGACAGGGTTTGGGAACTATTTACTAATTTCAAAAACGTAGTTGTGCTAGATGAAGAGGGCGCTCGATTCATAATGATCAAAATGCATCAAACTATAAAGAAAGTGACCGAGGATATAGAAGAATTTAGATATAATACTGCGATATCGTCGATTATGGAGTATATAAACTTGTTGCGCGGAGTAGCAAGTAAAAATCAAAAATCTAAAATCAAAAATCAAAAAGATAAATCGAGATTTAAAAATAAGCACTTTAATAATATAAGATGTGCTGAGTGGGATGAAGCTTTAAAGAACTTAGCCTTATTGTTGGCACCGTTTGCACCACACTTAGCAGAGGAGGTTTGGGTGAATATTTTAGGTCAGGAATTTAGTGTTCATACCTACCCCTGGCCTAAATATAATCCTGAATTTATCGAAGAAGATAGCGTAGAAATTGTCATACAGGTAAACGGTAAGTTGCGCGGGACCATAAGCTTGAGTAAGTCCGAAGCCCAAGATAAAGAAAAAGTCATTGAAAGTGCAAAAAAAGTAAATAACCTTGCCAAATGGCTTGAAGGGAAAGAGATTAAAAAGGAAATTTTCGTACCCGAAAAATTGGTGAATTTTGTACTTTAGAATCTTCCTTAATTACTATTTACCTTAAAGTTGTCTTCTGGTTTAATTAATTAACATGATTTCCGAAAATCTTCAGACGGACGAGCTCGATTTGATTAATAAATTTGATTCAAAGAAAAATTCTTCGACTAAACTTAATATCGAAAAATTTATAAATGATAACAAAATACCGTTAGCTTTGAGTTTATCAGGATTGATTATATTGGGTCTGGGAATGTTTTTATATAAGGATGGTTATATAACTGGCTCCGATAAAATAGAGGTAATCCAAGAGACCGCGGACGGCCAAAACGGCTCAAATGAATTGGTTGTTGAGATAGCCGGATCTGTACAAAAGCCCGGCGTTTATAAGATGTTAAACGATGCCAGAGTTGAGGATCTTTTAATTGCAGCAGGGGGTGTATCTGCTGATGCGGATCGGTTTTGGATGGAGAAAATGTTAAATAGAGCGGCGCGACTTACTGACGGGCAAAAAATATTTATTCCCAACATAAATGAGCAGTCAGAAGTCTTGAGTGACAAAGTTTCAAGGGAGGGGGGCAGCAGTTTTTCGGGCGGTAATATAGCAGGAGAGGGACTTATTAATATAAATACCGCGAGTGCTTCCGAGCTGGAATCGCTTAATGGAATTGGCCCTGTTTACGCCCGAAGCATCATTGAACACAGGCCTTACTCATCAGTTGAAGAACTACTTTCCAAAAGCGCATTGAAGAAAAACGTTTATGAAAAAATTAAAGATAAGGTATCTGTGTATTAGTAACTTAAAACCAAAACTTAAATCTACACAACTTTGATCGGTTGGGTTAAATTAGTTTATGCGTAACCTTCTTTGGGTACTTCTTTTTGTATTGATTACCTTAAGAGTTTTTCTTTATCACACACTTCGTCCGTCATACCCTGATGGTACCAAGATAAGGATTGAGGATAAGCTAGCAACTGAGCCTGTTCGCTATGATAATTCTCAATATCTCAGACTTTCGGGTCTTAGTTTTTATTTACCGCTATACCCTGAAGTTACGTACGGAGACAGTCTTATAGTAGAAGGAGTTGTCGAAAAAGATAAGTTAAATCAAGCTAAGTTAATTAAGGTAAAGCCAAATCAGGCATTGATACTAAATTTGAGGAAGAATTTAGTGAAAGTATTTGAAAAATCATTGCCCAATCCTCATTCAGCCCTAGTTGCGGGGGTTAGTATCGGTTCAAAAACAAATATTGATCCTATTTTCTGGGAAAGTCTTAAAAAAACAGGAACTGCACATGTAGTTGTAGCTTCGGGTTTAAATGTTACTTTGGTAGCAGGTTTCTTATTTGGGGTATTAGTAGTTTTTTTATCTCGCAGGCGGGCAATATTAATTGCCACCTTCGGTATTTGGTTGTATGCGTTCATTGCCGGATTTGACGCCCCGATTGTTCGGGCTGCTATCATGGGGTCGCTGGCCTTCTTAGCCCAAGAGCTCGGAAGGTTGAATTTTGCATTGCGCACCTTATTTGTTACAGGTTTAGTTATGATTCTCTTTAAGCCCGAGTGGGTTAGTGATTTGGGTTTTTGGTTATCGTTCGCCGCGACTATATCTATATTAATTTTTAATAAAAAGATCGAGAAATTAATTGACTTTATCCGAATAGATTTTTTCAGAGAGGGTTTAGCTACCACTTTGGCTGCACAAATTGGTGTCGCACCGATACTGTATGCCTCTTTCGGTCAGTTTAATATCTTGTCACCATTAATAAATGCAGCGGTACTTTGGACTATTCCACCTATTACAATTATCGGGATGATCGGTGGAATACTAGGTTTGGTAAATTTAACGTTAGGAAAAATAATATTGTGGTTATCATATCCCTTAACCAGCTGGTTCGTTTTTACTATTAATCTATTTTGAGTTTAAAATGAACATCCGTTGGAAATACCCTTTTGCTTTTATGCTATTAATTTCTGTGACCGTATGGCTAGCGGTACTTTTCTATCCCGAAGCTAAACTTAAAATTATTGCCTGTGATGTCGGTCAAGGGGACGCGTTCTTGATTACTTATAAGGTAACTCAGATACTTATTGATTCGGGTCCTGGGAGGAAAGTCTTAGAATGTTTGGACAGAAACATTCCTTTTTGGGATAGAGAAATTGAGATGGTTATGTTATCTCATCCTCAAAAGGATCATTACGGAGGTTTTCTAGATGTTATAGCGCGCTATGATGTCCAAGTTTTTGTGACATCGGGGTTAGATTCTAGCAGTCAGGAGTTCCAATTGCTAAAAAGTCAAGTGACGGGTGGTGGTATAAAAGTCGTTGACGCAGTTGAGGGAATGACCATGCGTGTTGGATTGATATATTTAGATATACTTCATCCTTCGAAAGAGTTTTTAGCGCAGGAAAGTACTCTGGTAGATGATAAAGACGATAAAGTTTTGGGTGTTTACACTTCCAAAAAAGACCCTAATGAGTTTTCGATTGTGGCTAAGTTGCGGTATAAAAACTTTGATGCTCTTTTTACCGGGGATGCAAGTCCCGAACTTTCAAACATAATAGCTCAACGGTTATCAGTTAACGGCAAACAAACGCTCGAATACATCAAAATACCTCATCATGGCAGTCGTAACGGACTTACGGAAGAATTGTTAAAAGTTGCGAGGCCAAGGGTCGCAGTAATTTCGGTTGGTCGGAATAATAATTACGGACATCCGCATGAGGAGATACTTAAGATATTAGAAGATAAAGATATTAAGGTATTAAGGACTGACCTGCTTGGAGACATTCAAATTGTTACAGACGGAGAAAGTTGGTGGGAAGAATAATATGACATCATTTAGTTGCCTAAGTCGTGTTTGACTCGATGAGGGGGGAGATGTTGAAGTAGACACAGATGGAAAAAAATCTGGGTTAAAAAATAGAATCTTCCGTTGGCTAAAATCGACGGCTCTCGCGCCTAAGCGAAGATTATAGCTCTAGGTTCAATTCATCCGAGCATTACTCGGTATTCTTGAAACTATAGTGAAAAAGAGGATAGATGGTTTTTTGTTTCGTTTTTTTTGATGCAAGCATCAGGAAAACGGGCGCGTTTAAACGCACAAAAACCACCTATCCTCAAAGTGCACCTTATTTAAAGGTAATTTGAAGAATTACCGGCAGGGACGAAAGTCGTTTTTGATGAACTTGGCTCTTATGCCTGTACCGGGAGGTTGCTGCTTTTCGATGTAAGCACCCAAACTTCTTAAGTGTGCGCTCAACTCGTAAACAGTGTTTCCCGATAATCCCAGTTTCTGAGCTACTTCCGCGGCATTTTGCGCGTCAATCAGTCGGGTTTCAAACCACCCGATTTCAGCGCTCTTATCCCGGCCAATAACCAGCATCATGCCGGCGAGAGTTACCGCTTCGCACCAACTTTCCCAACCCTTGCATGGTTTGGGTTTTTGAATAATTTTTATTTGCATGGGTTATTCCACCTTCGTCCTTCATAAAGCCACGACTCTGTACCCACTTCGTCATCTCCTTTTTTCCAACCCCAACGGGTTAGCGCCTTACGAAGATCGGCTAAATGTTTAGAATCAATTTCCTCAATAATGAGTTGGATATGGTGCCCCCGTCCATAAGGGTAGATATAATAATATGGACGATCGTCTATAAAAAGGTTATCGATCAGGATCGCCCAATCTCGCATTTTCGGATCCTTACAGGGATCAATGGATTGGTCAGACATTTAAAACTCCTTTCCTGAAAGTAAGGTTTTTTAGTTCTATTTTTGCATTGTAAGGTGCTATGGAGTCAATTTTATTTCAGTAACTATAAGATTGCAAGTTATCAGGATAATATATATGTGATCATTTCATTATTTGACATCTTTGGTATAATAAATACATTGAAAAAGTAAAAGCGTTATTACCGGAGTCGCGATCCGGGAGCTGCAGGCAAAAATGCCTGACGGGAGTACCCGTTACAGTACTAGAGAGTGTCGGAAACGGAGCTCTTGAATAATAAGGATTATTCCTTGTAGTTTCGAGATCTCCGGCTTTATAGCCGGATTTTTATTGGAACAGGGAATAATTGAAGAAGGGTGGTACCACCCTTCGCATAAAGCTTCGGAGTGGCAAGCAGTCCTTCGAAGTATGCGAAGAGCCCCTTCAGTTTCTGAATCAGTTCAGAGATTGGAGGGGCTTTTTTTTGTTGCTAAAAAATGTATAAAGAATTAATTATTGATCCAAAAAAACACTCCGAATTATTCTGGTCGACGGTTAAGTCGTCTTGGCCAGAGACATCTGTGATAAACGAAAAAGATATTTTGGGTAAGGACTTAAACGTATGTGTTGTTGTGTGCCCTTTATACGCTCAGGGGGATCTGAGTACAGCGGGATTAATAAAACCTCCATTACAAATTGAGGATTCTCGGGTAGCAAATAAGTTCAAAGCATATAATGAGGTTTTACAAAATATGAACGGGTCTCTCACGACTTTTGGTGGCAACGTAAACTTACATGCGATATTCGCAAACAGAGGTGTACTTTTCCCAGGATTGCCAAGTGATGAGGATCAGAGAACGTTAGAATACCATGAGGAACTATATTCAGTTGCTTACCATAAATTTGCTCAAGTAAATCATATGAATTTACATTGGTCAACTTATAATGATCATAATGTCAACTTTCCACAATTTGTAGACTTGAGTCATCCACAATCGCTAAGTGTATTAACTGAATTAGATTATGTTAATAAGGAAACAGAACTAATCGCACATCTTAATGCTTATTTCAATTCAGATATTAGTACTTCAAAAAAGAATAGACATATAGTCGAGAGAGTTTTATCAATGAATGGGATGACATTTAATGGGGCTTTTTGGTTAATAGCTGGTTATATGTCATTTGATCATAAAATTGCTGATATAGTCGGTCACAATGGAATTTATGTAGTTGCGGAGCGGCTAGAACCATTATTTGGAATCGCTCGTTTTACAGAGAGCTTAAGGCAAATGACAAGAATTCAAATAAAAGCCTAATATGAAGATGAATAGTATTCTGTTAAATATTGAAGGTATTTCGGGAATATTTTACCCTTGCGGTAAGATAACGCAAAATATTCTTATTTACGGGATTGGTGCGCCGACTGTTCCGGATAATGGTGATTTACCAGAATCCATAGTGGTGACAAAGAAAAAAATTGATTTGTTTGTTCCAGACTATATTGGTTTCGGAAGAAGTATTGGCAGATTTACACCTAAGAATAGTATTAAAACTTTCCTGAAACTATATGATTCGTTCACTAAAGGAACGTTAGGGATTAATCATTATTCACACACTAAAGTGCCAATGAAGTATAACAGGGTAATTTTTGCAGGTAGAAGTTTGGGTGGAGCTTATGTACCGGTTTTACCTAAATATAATAAAAACATTAAAGAGATTGGAGTAATATTCGGGGCATTGGATCAAAGTGAACAAGGTGTAGTCAAAGGTGAGGAAACAAACGAAGATTTTATAGATTGCATACTCATGGATGGGTATAAGTACTTGTACAGGGGGTTCAATGAGAAGGTATGGTTAAGACATTTATATGATAGGGATGGATTGTCCCCTATGGATAATATTGAATTTTTAAGGGGTGCCAAGGTTTTCATTGCCCACGGTAAGAAAGACAAATGTATTCATTTTTCGAAATCAGTAGCATTTTATAAATCCCTGATAACCACCTTTCAAGATAATAAAAGTGATTATAAATTAAGACTTTATGGCAACGGTGGACATGATAGCTCTACGGCAAAAAGTGCCCTTAACGATTTTTTAAATTGGATAGGGGTATGAGAATGGTATAAAATTGGAACAACGAGTACAGTAGTAACTAAACTAGCAATTATTTTCTACGACTAAAAAAAATTATTCATATGAGGAAAAAGTAATGATAAAAGACGGAATCATAAAGGCTTTAGAAAAAGTAATGGGCATAAAAGAGCAAGAAATCCATTTGGAGACTCCGGAGAATGAGGAGTTTGGAGATTATAGCTCAAACATTGCCTTGCAATTGTTTGCTGAAATCAAAAATGAAAAATCAAAGGTCAAAATTACAAATCAAAATTTAAAAGATTCAAAATCTCCGAGAAACTTAGCGCAAAAGTTAACGGAGGAATTGAAAAAAGACAAGGGTCTTTCAGAAATCGTCGAACAAATAGAAGTCGCCGGTCCCGGGTTTATCAACTTTCGCCTTGCGGGGACAGTCCTTGTAAGCATGCTCAAGGAAGTTATTGAAAGGGCCGATAAATTTGGAGAGTCGGAGATTTTGAAAGGTAGCAAAATAGTGGTTGAATTTGCTCATCCCAATACCCAT
The DNA here is from genome assembly GCA_001793155.1 of Candidatus Woesebacteria bacterium RIFCSPLOWO2_01_FULL_39_61. GTDB lineage: Bacteria > Patescibacteriota > Microgenomatia > UBA8517 > UBA8517 > WO2-FULL-39-9. The sequence continues at coordinate 9,610 of MGHI01000019.1, read as the reverse complement.
AAACAATTCCATATTGGCCACCTGAGGAATATATGTACCGGTGAAGCAATATGCAGAATATTGGCAGCAAACGGTACAAAGGTCGTCAGAGTCAATTACCAGGGAGACGTAGGTCTTCATATTGCGAAGGCTATTTACGGCATTCAGAAAATTGGTTTTGAGGATCCCGGCGACGTCAAAGGGAGAATGGCTTATTTGGGCAAAGCTTATGTTGAAGGCAGTCAGGATTATGAAGAAGATGAAGATGCCAAGGAAAAAATCGCAAATATTAATAAAAAATTGTACGAAAAGAGTGATCCTGAGCTTTTAGAACTTTATGAGGCGACTAGGAAATGGAGTTTGGATTATTTTGAAACGATCTATAAAAGGGTTTATGTAAAATTTGACAGGCTCTATTTTGAGAGCGAGGTTTTCAAATTAGGCAAGGAAAGAGTACTTGAAGGACTGGAAAAAGGAATTTTCGAAAGAAGTGAAGGAGCCGTAATTTTTCCGGGAAAAAAATTCGGATTGCACGACAGGGTTTTTATAACCTCGGAAGATGTACCTACTTATGAGGCGAAAGATATGGGCTTAGCCGAGCTGCAATTTGCAGAATACAATCCGGATTTTGTTCTGCATGTGGTGGGACCTGAACAGACAGAATACTTTAGAGTTGTTTTTAAGGCATTGGAGGCTCTAAAACCAGAGATTAAAAATAAAGAAATACATATCGTTTATGGTTGGGTAAGGTTAAAAGAGGGGAAGATGGCCTCGCGTACCGGAAATGTAGTACTGGGTGAGTGGCTTTTAGATGAGGTTAAAGAGGAAATTATAAAAACTTATAAGTCGGAAGAAAATGTCGCTGAAAAAGTTGCTATTGCGGCCGTTAAGTATTCATTTCTGAAGGTGGGTCTTTCTCAGGAAATTGCATTTGATATTAAGGAGTCAATTTCGCTAGAAGGCAATTCAGGCCCATATTTACAGTACACGGTCGCTCGGACGAACTCCGTTTTGCGCAAAGTAAAATATAACAGTTATAGCAGATCTCAAGAAAACGCCGCCTTTCAAGGCGGGGATGAATTGAGCTCTGATATGTCGTCCTCCTTTAGAGGAAACCCCGCACTGTTAGCGCGGGGAGGACGTCATAAAAATTATAATAATTATAAAGATTTAAAACCAGAAGAGCTCTCACTCCTTCGGACATTTATTCATTATCCGGAGGTTGTTGAAGAGGCGACCAAAAATTACGCGCCAAACTTACTATGCAACTACCTTTACGACGTAGCCCAAAAGTTTAATTTGTTTTACCAGAAACATGGAATATTGAAAGACGAGAGTGTAAGAGTGGAAGAGCAGGAGAGTGTAAGAGATTTTAGACTGGCACTTACCGCTGCTACTGGTCAAATTCTAAAAAATGGTCTTTATCTTCTTGGAATTCAAGCCCCTAAATCGATGTAATTAGCCGGTGTTCGAACCTAATCAACACCCGGTGTTGGCAGCTAATTTAAATAAAAAAAAGAAAAACAGCATAATCTTACGTTTTGGTAGGTTGTTGGCATGGTGCCAAACGTAAGAAACCGTAGGGGGCGGAAACCCTTTGGCTGTCTGCTGTTTTTTAATCATGGATCTTATTTTATTGTCTCAATTTTGACGATTTCGATTACTCTTCTATCGTCCTTTCCCCAGGCTCCTTTGAGATCTATAGTCTCAAGGCGCCAGGATTCACCTCCTCCGTCCGAGTATTGCCAGTTAATAAAGGATGAACCGGGACTCGTTCCTAAATATTTGGCTCCTTCGGGCGGCTCAAGGATTAGCGTTCCTTCTATAAAAGTCTCCACGACCGAGCCCCAGAAACTGCTCACGATTTCTACCTTTTCTACCCTGAACCATAGGGGAAATTCAGAATCAACTTCAAAAGTTTTTCCCAAGTAATACCTTTCGGCTTCTTGTTGTCTTTTGCTGGAGTTGACCAAACTACAGCTTACAAAAAGACTTGCTCCAAGAATGAATATCCCCATAAAAATTAACGCACTTTTTATATCCTTCGACATCTTGGCCTCCTTACTTTTTTAATCTGTTCTGATTTGCTATACTCTTAGGCTTAATGGAAATGAGATTTAACCGGAATTGTTTAATTAGTTTGACTCAAGAATTTGCTTGAGAATCTTTATCCGATCCTGATATCCAATCCTTGTGTCTATAAAGTGGGCCCCAGCAATTCTGAACTTTCGTCCTGCCTCGTCCGAAGTGGACAATCCCACGACTTTAGCTTCTGGATGAAACTCAAAAAGTAGCGATGCAACCTCGTCACCCCAGAGTTTGCGGTGATATCTATCCAGATGGTAATCCAGGATGTAAAGATCGAATTTCTTACCCGAATTTAATTCAACGAGTAATTTTTCACCCGAAGTAAATAAGACAACGTTTGCGCCCAGCTCATCTTGTAAAGTTATCCGCAAGGAATCGCTGAACAGCCTGTCATCGTCGACAACTGCAATTTTGAATTGATCCATTTAAAGCCTCCTCATTTTTTCCCGGATTTTTGGCTAAGAAGCTCTCTTATTGTCCTGAGAATATTCTTATTGACCGAAGCCTTGACAAGAAAATGTGCTCCGATCTGTGTGAAAATTTCCTCGTAAGAAGCGGAGGACACTCCTATTATTTTTGCTTTCGGAGAGAACGCCAGAATTTTTTCGGCAACCTCGTCACCCCAGAGTTTGCGGTGGTATCTATCCAATTGGTAATCCAGGATGTAAATATCAAACCTCCTTCCGGAAGCTAATTCCTTAAGCAAATCTTCTCCGGAAAAAAACAACTGGATGTAGGCAACCAGAGAGTTTCTGATTGCATTTCTTAGTGACTCTGCCAGTTTGGTAGAGTCCTCGAGGATTGCAATGCGCAGGTTTTGTTTCATTTTCCTTCCTCCAAACGCGAATGTTTGGGACATTTACTTTTCCGCCAAAAGTAATGTCAATGTGCCAATATTTCCTCTTATTTTAAAAAGGATAAGCGAGTATACTCTCTGTCAAGTATTTAACGCAATAACATGGTAGACAGGTTTAAATTACGAGCGAATGAAATACTTCCGATTGGAGATGGAGTGGGTTATTTTGCCGAGAGGGTACCCGGGAAACCAGAAATCGGTTTGGGGGGAGAATATGCCGGTTGGGGAGTGATGCTATCCAATGATCAACTTCCGGCTTATTTGGAAAATTTTTTAGGACGTAAATTGGCGGCGAGTGAAACATTAGAACTTAGTTCTAAGGGTTTTGACTCTCGTTTTTTGACCCTTCATTTTAGCTTAGAGGGACAAAAAGAGGTTGAGATCGCTGTGGGCGAGAGATTGGTAGCCGGTGCACTTCAAGCCAATAACTGGAATCCCGAAGAGGTAGATGCCTTATTTATTGGAACGTCGATTCCAACGCACCCACATTATACGGTAGAAATTGCCCAAAGGGTTGGAATTCCCGAAAAAACTCCCAAGGTGAGTGTGCACACCGCTTGTGATAGTTCAATGCGAGCTCTAAATTTGGCCTTAAGTACTAGGAACTTGCAAGGAAAAAAGGTATTAATCGGAGGAATAGAGAACTTAAGTCGTGGATTAATCGGTACAAAAGATACCCAAGCTTTACAGCTATTCGGTAACGCAGGTGCGGTAATAGGCATTGTACCGGGAGAATCTTTGGTCCCTGTTGTAAGTAGGTCAGCTACTATTTATGATGAGGAGGGAGCTCTTCAGGTTGCAATGGCATATGATGTACCGAAAGGTGATTTACCGGCAATGGATTATTTTCCGGATGAGAATCATATCGTTATCGCCGGTAAGTTGCCGGAACCTGAAGACGGATCCTCGATTAAAATGAAGGATAACCGGGGCATGCTAAAGCTTTTCGGATATAATACCGCTGATATAGTAGCCCAAACATTGAATCAATTCAAAAGCCGTACCGGGGCAAGCGGAAATCCGGATGGTTGGTTTGACGGAGTTGTCATGCACCACGCCAATTATAAAATCGCGGAATCTCAATCGAGAAGACTGGAAAGAGCACACGGATTAAAGCTTGACTTAACCAAACATTTTGTAGTCCGTGAATTCGGAAATGTCAGTGCGGCTTCGCCGATGATTTCCTGGCTAAAACAGGTTGATAAAATGAAAGAAGGTACAAGATGGCTTTTTGTTGGCTACGGAGCCGGAGGGTATTATGATACTCTAGTGGCAGAAGTTCCTCAAAGGTAGCTCCGTTATTTCAGGGTTAATTTCTTTTCAAACCTTTCTGCTACTTTTTCGACTCCTTCCTCAAATTCTTCCCCAACCATTCTTATTGGTTTAGTTACTTTATTAACTTTATTTACAAAAGTTTCGGGTTTACCGAATAATTCGTCTTCAAGTTTTCGCTCCAAATACGAGGCATCGATTTCTTTCAACATCTCATCTAACTCCTTATCCTCGAGTTTAATTCCTTTTACTTTGAGAAGCTCATTTAGGAGTTTGAGAATTTTTGTAATTTCGCGCTCGGCGATGAGATTTACTTGAATGTCGATTTCTTCACGCATAGAACTTATTAGGCTTGATCGATTTTGGCTCATAAGAACTATTACCGTTAAAATTATCGCTTCGAGCGAAACTACGGTCGTGAGCATTGAGAAAGGGAAAGGATCGAATGGGGCAATACCCTGAACTTTACCGGTATTAATTAAAATCCAAACAATAAACACTAATGCATTTACGATCAAAAAGAACATACTTCCGAAAAGCGAAGTCAAATCATCGGCGAATCTTACAGCAAGGGAGCGTTTCTTGAGCGCTTTGGCTTCGAAACTTTTGATTAGATGTTTACTAACCTCATGAGTCGGTTGTTTCATGACGCATTATAAAAGGTATGCTGCAATAGAAAAATAGATGATTACAGACAACAGATCCTGAATTATTGTAGCAAAAGGTCCGGAACCGATTGCAGGATCTTTGCCTTTCCTTTGCAGAAACCAAGGAATAAAGGTTCCGATAACTACAGATGATACTACTCCGATAAATATTGACAGAGAAACGATTTCTGCAATTTTTGATCCCAGCCAGATAGTGGCAAAGAAAAACATTCCAATTGCTATCGTTGCTCCGACCAGTAAGGCAACTTTTAATTCATAAAGCATTGATTTTTTAAAGCTAATCTTTTCAAAAGCGCTAAAGCGAACGAAGATTGTTTGTGTTTGTGCCCCGACAGCTGCATTCATATAAACAATAAGGGGAATAAAGAATGCCAACGATAACTCTTTTTCGAGGGTATGGTCAAATAATTTAATGACCAAAGTAGAAAAAATTCCACCAATTAACCCAAGCAGAAGCCAAGGGATTCGTGCACGAAACACACCAGAAATTTTAGCTTTATAAGCATCAGCCAAAGACTCATTATCTAGTATTCCTGAAAAATGCATTAGTTTTTCAACGTGTTCTTCGTGCATAATCTTTAAAATCTGACCTGAGTCTATAATTCCCAAAAAATGTCCGTTTTGATCGACTATAGGAATGGATTCTAAGTTTTTATTTATCGCAAGTTTAACAGCTGTATTTTGATGTGAACGGTCAGTCAGAAAGTCGGTATCTCTTGGCATCAGATTTAAAAGTCTTTCTTTTGGGTTTGATGTAAGTAACCTTTTAAACTCGATTGCTCCTGTTAATTTGTTCTCTTTATCCACGACATAGATGGATTCGGAGTTTGGCCAGCTTCCCGTTTTTTTACGAATAGATGATAAAACGTATTCGACAGTATCGCTTTTATCAAACATTAGTTCGAAGGGGATGATGTGTTCACCGATGGAGTGTTTTGGGTATAAATTTGCTTTTGTCATCAGGAGAACCTCGTAGTACAATAGTAGCATAAACGCGACAAGCTCGCGTCTTTTTCATTTAATGAAATTTGACTTAAATATACTCAAAAACGGTCTCAGGGTTCTGACTGTTGCCATGCCGTCATTGGAATCGGCCACAGTAACAGTTTGGGCTAAGACCGGCTCAAGAAACGAGGAGACAAGTGTTAGCGGCATTAGTCATTTTTTGGAACACATGGCTTTTAAGGGCGGGAGAAAATATAAGTCGCAGGAGGAAGTTACTTATGAGCTTGACTCATTGGGGAGCGAATATAATGCCGGAACATCTAATGAATGGACAAATTTTTATATCAAATTACGGTCAGCTAAATTAGAGATGGCATTCGACATACTTTCCGATATGGTTGTTCACTCTAACTTGGAAGAAAAACAGATTGAAAAAGAAAGAGGAGTAATTTTGGAAGAGATTTCTATGCATCTTGATACGCCGATGTGGAACATAGGAGATATTTTTAGCGAGCTTATGTTTCCTAATCATCCTTTAGGTCGAGATATTGCAGGAACACCCGAGAGCGTCAAATCTCTTCACAGAGAAGACTTTTTAAATTATCGGAAAAGGCAGTATCATACCAATTCAATGTTTATCACGGTTGTTGGAAGCTTTCGGTCTCAAGAGGCTTTAGATCTTTCGGAAAAGTATTTCGGTAGTTTGACGAAAGGTGAAGTATCGAAGTTTGAGGGTTTCAATCCGAATCAAAAATCACCCCGTCTGAAGCTTAAGTCCAAAGAAACTGAGCAGGCTCATTTTATTTTAGGTTTTTATGGACACGAAAGAACTCACAAAGACAGGTATGCTGAGGGACTTTTGTCTATTATCTTAGGAAAGGGGATGAGTTCGAGACTCTTTACAGAAGTCAGAACTAAAAGGGGATTGGCATATTCGATTTCGACGTCAATCGAAAGATATATCGATTGCGGCATCTTTGCAACTTATGCAGGCGTTCACCCTGATAAAATTTCGGAATCCATTAAAGTGATTCTTGATCAAATCTATGGAATAGCTTCAGGGCGCTATCCGTTGACCGTAAAGGAACTACAAAAAGCCAAAGAATATGTAAAGGGAAAAACAGCGCTGGGTTTAGAGGATACGACCGAAGTGAGCGAATATTTCGGCCAAAGAGCTTTATTTTTACCTAAGATTGATACTCCGGAGGAATTTTTCAAAAGAATCGATAAAATCGAGCTTGCCGAACTGGAAAAAATCTCCAGAGACATCTTTAACCCCAAAAAAGTGAATCTTGCCATAATTGGACCTTACAAAAACGAAGAAAAATTTGCTAAACTTCTAACATGACTGAAAGAACTGTAGTGCTTATCAAACCGGATGGAGTTAAAAGGGGAATAGTTGGTCAGATTATTAGCCGTTTCGAAAATGTCGGACTAAAAATAGCGGCCATGAAGATGATTTGGATAGACAAGGATTTTGCCGCCAAGCATTATCCGGTTTCCAGGAAACAGTGGGTTGAAAGCATCGGCAAAAGAGCTCTCGAAACTTACAAAGAATACGGGCGGGATCTGGGAGAAGATTTGGATACGATGGAGCCATATGAGATTGGGAAAAAGATGTGTAAATGGTTAGTTGAATTTCTGACTTCAGGTCCTGTTGTAGCAATACTTTTGGAAGGCGAAAACTCAATAAATACCGTAAGGAAAATAGTCGGTCATACGTTTGGCGATAAAGCCGTTCCAGGTACAATAAGGGGGGATTTTACTAAAGCCAGGGGTTATGCTTCATTTATGTCCAAAAGGGCGGGGCATAATTTGGTACATGCTTCAGGAAATAGTGAGGAAGCAGAGTTTGAAGAAGAACTCTGGTTCAAGAAAAATGAGATTTACTCCTATAAAAGACTTGACGAGGAAATGTACTTGGGCTAAGTAACCACAAGTAGAAAGATACTCCTTGTACACTTGTACATCTATTCTAAAGTATGTTCTCCAAGGATTTCAGCGCTATCCTTTTTGAAGTCCTCAACAAATTTTTCGTAAGAATTAACTCTTTTTAATTCGGGGATTTTTGCTCGTTCAAAAAAGGAAAGTATAAGTTTTGGATTTAACCAATTACTTTTCTTTATTCCTAAATAGTTAGCATAGGAAGAATACCATCTTGAGACGTCACTCGTAGTTTCGATGGGATTTAAATGAATATAACGAGTGAGGTGTAAAAGGTATCTATCATTGTCTATTAGACTTGCTTTATAAGTACCCTGAAAGAGGGTGCCGACCCGTTTATATTTTTTGTTGAAATACATCGAGTAGCGTGTTAGAAGGGAACGCATAAGAGTTTCCATAGAGCCCTTTTCAACCTGTTTTATTAATAAATGAAAGTGGTTAGACATGAGGCAGTACGCAATAAGTTCTATTTTGTTATGAAGATTTTTACTTTGTCTCTTAGGTCTGTCAAAGGATACTCCTTGTACATGCACCTTGTCCTTTGGCAGATCTTCTTTCTTGAGAGGTGGGGAGAGGGCTTCTTTTAGATAGTGCAGAAATACTCGATAGTCTTGTTCGTTCTCAAAGATGATTCTTTTTTCGACTCCACGGTTATAGATATGATAAAAACTATTTTCTACAGAAATTTTGACCGTATTTTTCTGAGGCATAATTTAGTATAGCATTCATGTACAAGGATATTCCTTGGACATATCAATTTTATGAAGAGAGGTGGCAATATTTGTAAAAAGGTTTGGTGGGGAGGTTTTATTCGCCTAAATGATCGGATGATCAAAAAAGGATTGGCGGCCTCCCCACCAAGGATGTTGGCTTCACTTCGGCATAACCGAAAAAAGTATAAATACAATCAGAAAGATTGTAATTAGAATCGGCCATCCGATAAAGAAGCGGTGAAGATCACTGGGGTACCAGTGTTTTCGCATCCTACGCGACTTAAGCATCTTACACCTCCTATGTCAAAGAATTTGCCGCTATTGGCTCTTATTGATTTGGACTTAAGGCAGAATTATATAAGATTTTATATCTAAAATAAAGCTCCAAAAAAGAGTCGGGGTGCCCGGATTCGAACCGGGGACCTCTACGTCCCGAACGTAGCGCTCTGCCAACTGAGCCACACCCCGTTTATAAAATGCTAAATGCTAAATGCTAAATGCTAAATGCTAAATGCATTAGGTTTAATTGGTGAGTATAATTATAGCATTATGGGTACGCTTTATATTGTTGCAACTCCTATAGGAAATCTTGAGGATATAACGCTAAGGGCAATAAGGGTGATGGGGGAGGTGGATATAATATTGGCTGAAGATACAAGAGTAGCGAAGAAATTGCTTTCTTCGTTAAATGCTAAATGGCAAATAAAAAATGCCAAATTGGTTAGCTACCATCAGCACTCCGGTGAAGGAAAGAAACTCGAAATTCTGAATTATCTTCTCGACGGCAAAAACATAGCGCTAGTTTCCGACGCCGGTACTCCCGGAATTTCCGATCCCGGAAACGAGCTTATTGATTTTCTGCTTTCGTATAAGCCTGATTTAAAAATTATTCCCATTCCTGGTGCTTCAGCCATCACCACAGCATTGTCTGTTTCCGGATTCCGTGCAGACAAATTTTTATTTTTGGGTTTCTGGCCTAAGAAGAAAGTTAAACGGTTAATCGAGTTAATAAGGTTAACCAAGATGTCTTTTGTTTTTTACGAAAGCCCATTCCGAATACTGAGGACTTTGGAGACTCTAGAGAAAGCATTCGGTTCCGATTTGCGAGTTTTTGTCGGACGTGAGTTGACAAAAATGCATGAAAC
>MGHI01000018.1 GCA_001793155.1 Candidatus Woesebacteria bacterium RIFCSPLOWO2_01_FULL_39_61 | reverse complement strand
AAGGCAGAACACCACAACAGGCAGTTGAAGACTGGATACTTACAGGTAGTCACAACCAACTACCAGATGTCAACGAAACCCTGATACTGTACAATGCTTGCGTATCTAGAGCCTAATTTGATATAATCAGCACTTACATGGAGGTGGTTCGTCAAACTTAGCCTCGCAATTATTGCCTAGAGCCCGATCAAGGTGCCTCTGGCACCTTTTTTGGTGTCATAAATTCTAAAATGTTAAATGCGCTTTTAGCTTCAAAAGGAAAGATGGGTCAGACCTTTGTCGAAGATACAAGGGTACCGGTTACGTGGCTAAAGGTAGGTCCTTGTGTTGTTACCCAGATTAAAAAGGCTGAACGCGATGGTTATTGGGCAATCCAGATTGGGTACGGTGTGAAAAAGATTAAAAATGTAACCAAGCCACTTCAAGGACATATGCGCGGGGTGATAAGAGAAAATAAAGCCCCGCGTTTTTTGCGCGAAATAAAGGTTGACGCAAGTCCCGATTTCAAGGTTGGGGATGTAATTACCCTATCCGATATCTTCAAAAAAGGAGACGAGGTTGCGGTAACGGGTATATCAAAAGGGAAAGGGTTTGCGGGAGTAGTTAAGCGTTGGAAGTTCGCCGGGGGTCCTAGGACTCACGGACAATCAGATAGATTACGTGCTCCCGGCTCAATTGGTCAGGGAACAACTCCCGGACGTGTTTATAAAGGTAAGAAAATGGCGGGTCGTATGGGTGGTGAGAGGGTTACAGTTAAAAATCTGATCGTGGTTGACGTTGATAGCCAAAACGGACAAGTTGCGGTTTCAGGACCGGTTCCGGGAATTCCTAACGGACTCCTGATTATTAAAAAACTTGCCTCGGGAAAATTAGAAGAACTTATCGAAGAAGCACCTCAAATCGAGATTCAGCAAGGGGAAGAGCCCGAGGCTGGGGAATCGGGAGGTAAACCTGCTGAGCAGGTTGAAGCTAAAAATGCTGATTACGAAGAAAAGGAGCAAAGATGATCAAACTTAACGTTTATAGCCCTAAGGCTACCAAAAAGGAAGCAATTCCTTTACCAAAAAGTCTCGAGGCAAAGGTTAATATGAAGCTTTTGGCTCAGGCTATACGTGTCTATGAAGATAGAAGTCACCCCGGCCTTAGTCAGGTAAAGACACGCGGAGAGGTAAAAATTTCAACACGAAAGATTTACAAACAAAAAGGTACGGGTTACGCCAGGCACGGAGCCAAATCAGCCCCGATTTTTGTCGGCGGCGGCATTGCTCATGGACCAAAAGGAATTAAAAGAAAACTGGCACTTCCCAAAAAAATGCGCCAAAACTCTTTAAAAACCGCCCTTAGTTTGAAAGCAAAAAACGGAAGATTAATCGTAATTGATAATCTGGAAGCTATTAATAAGACTAAAGATGCAAAAGACTTTTTAGACAAAATCGGAAAAGATCATAATTTACCAACAAAGAATTCAAGGTTCACATTTGCCGTCTCAGATAAAAATAAGAACACCCGACTTGCCTTAAGAAATTTAAAAAACGTTCAAATCACTTCTTTCAGAAACTTGAATGCATATAACGTTTTTTATGCCGGAACTTTAATTTTAGACAAAGATGTTTTTGAAGAAATAAAATCTCCCGCCAAAGAAAAACTCAATTCGCAGATAGCAGTTAGAAAAGCTGGAGCAAAGTCCTCGAAGAAAGTAAAACCCGCTAAAACCTCACGACCCAAAACAAAAAAAGTTAAAGATAATAAAGTAATAAGGAAAAACATTAAGAAAGCTTAAAAATCATGAAATTTGAACCCGTGATATCCGAAAAAACAATGGGATTAGCCAAAGACGGCAAATATACATTCAGGGTCGAAAAAAGCTGGAATAAATTTCAAATTGCAAGAATTGTTGAGGAGCAATTCGCCGTCCATGTAACTTCTGTGCGGACAATTAAAGTTCCAGGAGAGGTAAAAAAGACCTATACAGGGAGAAAAAGAGTAATACTTCCCGGAAAAAAGGCAATTGTTACCTTAAAAGAGAAAGAAAAGATCGATTTATTTGAAGAAACCAAAAAGTAAAATATGAAAAGTTTAATGCGAATTCTACCAAAAAGATCGGGCAGGTCCCAAGGAACGGTAACCGTTAGGCATCAGGGTGGAAGACAGAAGAGATTTTTACGCGAGATTGATTTCAAAAGAGATAAAAAGGACATATGGGCTAGGGTTGAATCCGTAGAGTATGATCCCAATAGGAATGCCGATATAGCCTTGATCTGCTATGAAGACGGAGAGAGAAAGTATATACTAGCCCCCGCGGGCTTAAAGGAAGGAACCAGAGTCATTTCGTCTGCCTCTGCCCCGATTGAGGTTGGAAACACTCTTCCACTTGTTAAGATTCCGGTTGGAACTCAAATTCATAATGTCGAAATTCGTCCGGGAAAAGGGGCCCAAATGGTTAAGGGGGCAGGGTCGGTTGCTATAGTTCAGGGAAAAGAAGAAAAAAGTGTACTTATCAAATTACCGTCTGGAACAATAAGAAAATTTGATAATTATTCCTTGGCTACGATAGGTCAGGTTGGGAAGGTAGAAGTTAAAGCCCGAAGATTGGGTAAGGCCGGAACGAAAAGAAATATGGGTATAAGGCCTTCGGTCAGAGGCGTCGCCCAGCATCCTGCGGCACACCCTCATGGCGGAGGAGAAGGAAGAAGCGGAGTCGGAATGAAGTTTCCAAAAACACCTTATGGAAAATCTGCCGTCGGTAAAACCAGAAGAAAAAGGAAATATTCAGATAAGTTGATTATCAAGCCAAGAAAGAAAGGGCCACATGTAGGTTAGAACCCCATTTTACTTCGTAAAATGGGGACCCCGAATTGCGAAGCAATTAGAGGAAAAATATATGTCAAGAAGCAGCAAAAAAGGACCGTTTGTAGATAGTAACCTTATAAAGAAGGTTAAGGCTGGTATGGGCGATAAGGCTAGTCCGGTAAAAACTTGGGCCAGGTCAAGTCAAATCCCGCCTGAGTTTGTTGGTAAGTATTTCAAAGTCCATAATGGCAGAGTTTTTATCGATGTTTTCGTAAGCGAGGATATGGTTGGTCACAGATTAGGAGAGTTTGCGCCCACAAGAACTTTCAGGGGACACGGTCAGGTTGTCAAGCGTATCCTGGAAAAGACTTAAAAATATGGAAATAAAAGCAACACAGAAATATATTCTTACTTCCCCTAAAAAAATTAGGGAGGTTGCCGGTATGGTCAAGCGTCTTACACCTGTCCAAGCATTGGAAAGACTTCCTTTTATAAATAAAAGATCGGCGAACGAACTGAAAAAAGTAATTGCGGTAGCTATCGCTAACGCCAAAGAGCGTGGGGAGGCAGATGCGAACAATCTTATATTTAAAGAAATTTTAATTAACGAAGGACCGAGACTAAAAAGGTGGAGAGCCGGGGCAAGAGGCCGGGCCAAACCCTACAAAAGAAGGATGAGCCATATCCGAGTTGTCCTGACAACCAAAGATGTAAGGCAATCCGAGGGGGTTGAAACTAACGTCAAGAAGAAAATTACTCAGGCGGCTAAATCAAAAATAAAAAATCAAAATGCAAATATACAAAGTAAAAATGTAAAAAGCGATGCTAAAGAATCTTAATTATTTAATATGTATTTTTGCTTTTTAATATTTAGTATTTAATCTTACTAAGATGGGACAAAAAATTAATCCGACAGGTTTTAGAATAGGAAACTTTTTAGGTTGGAAGTCTCGTTGGTACAGTGACGATAAAAATTATAAAGATTACCTTTTGGAAGATATAAAAATAAGAAAAGCATTGATGAATCGATTAAGACTTGCCGGAATTACGCTGGTTGAAATTGAGCGATTACCGAAAAGTATGGTGATTATATTAACCGTATCAAGACCGGGTGTGGTTATCGGAAGGGGAGGGACCGGTTTAGAAGACATAAAGAGATTCATACTGGAAATAATCAGTGAAGTTAGGAGAGAAAAAGTTAAGGATCTCAAAATTGATTTGCAGGTAAAAGAAGTTAAAGACCCGGAATTATCGGCCCATCTAGTTGCTGTGAGAGTTGCGTCCGAGCTGGAGCGAAGACTTCCCCACCGACGTGTATTAGCAAAGGCTATGGATAGAGTGATGCAAGCACAAGCCTTGGGAGTGAAAATCATTTTAGCAGGAAGAATAAACGGTGCGGAAATATCGCGTACTGAAAAATATCACAGAGGCTCGGTACCGAACCAAACATTAAGAGAAGTAATAGACTACTCCCAAGTTCCGGCCCTTTTGAAAAGAGGGTACGTGGGCGTAAAAGTTTATATCCATAAAAAACCGGAAGAATAGCTTATGTTAGAACCAAAACGAAGAAAGTATCGAAAGAGTTTTAGAGGGAGAAGGAAGGGTAAAGCCTACCGCGGGTCCACATTGGCATTCGGCGAATACGGGCTAAAGTCTTTAGGTCGTGCTTGGTTATCGAGCCGTCAGATTGAAGCGGGAAGACGGGCAGTCACACACAGCTTAAAAAGAGGGGGAAGGGTTTGGATTAGAGTATTCCCGGATAAACCGGTTACATCAAGACCTGCGGGACAGAGAATGGGAAGCGGGAAAGGGGATATTGATCGCTATGTGGCAGTTATTACCCCCGGTAAGATTATTTACGAGGTAGCCGGAATCAGTAAGGAACTGGCAGAAAACGCTTTTGCCAAGGCAGGAGCAAAAATGCCGTTTAAGACGAAAGTTGTCAGCAGAGAAATTTACGGATAAAAATTTTAACCGTTAATCATGAAGAAAAAAGAAAAAACAGAACTCAGGAAAAAAACCCAAGAAGAACTTGTCCAAAGCCTTGGTGATAAGAAACTTGAGTTACAGAAGGCGATGACTAATATGAAGGCGGGAAAAGAAAAAAATCTAAAGAAGGTGAAATTAATAAGGCGTGAAATCGCCCAAATTTCGACTATAATACACGAGATGGAACTAATGAAAGATCTTGGGGAAATTCCGGAGTCAGGAAAAGACGAGAGTGGAAAGGGATCATAATTATGAAAATATTTAAAGGCAAAGTCATTTCAAAGAAAATGGAAAAAACTGCCACGGTTGCGGTAAATAGGGTTGTGGTTCACCCGGTTTATAAAAAGAGATTCAGAAAAACTAAAAAATATCATGTTCACGACGAGATTGGGGTTGAGGTAGGACAGGAGGTCAGATTTGTAGCCTCAAAGCCTATCAGCCGGACCAAAAGATGGAAAATCATAGATCTTGTAGACAGAAAACAAAGCTTAGAAAATAAAAAGAGTGAGAATAAATAAAGTGGGGAGAAAAAATTATGATACAGCTTAGATCAGTATTAATACCGGCAGATAATTCGGGAGCAAAAAGGCTACGAGTAATCGGTATTTCTCCCAAAATCGGAAGAGTTGCCTCCTTGGGCGACGTTGTTAAGTGTGTAGTTGACGGCGCGGATCCGAACGGTGCGGTAGCCGATAGCGAATTGGTTAGCGCACTCATTGCCAGAACAAAAAAGGAAGTTAAACGTCGAGACGGAAGCTACGTAAGGTTTGACGATAATGCCGCTGTTGTGATTGATAAACAAGGTTTTCCGAAAGGAACCAGAATATTAGGCCCGGTTGCCAGAGAGGTTAAAGAGCGGGGTTACACTAAGATCGCTTCTTTAGCCAGAGAAGTAGTTTGAGTAATTTAATTCATTAAACCATATGTTAAAGTTCAAAATCGGAGATACAGTTAAAATTACATTAGGTAAAGACAAAGGAAGAGCGGGAAAGATTGAGAAGATTATTCCCAAAAAAGAAAGCGCGTTGGTTCCGGGAATAAATATTTATAAAAAGCACTTAAAAGGACAACAGGGACAAAAGGGAGGCATTTATGAAATTCCGAGACCCCTTTCCTTTTCAAAAATTGCACTTATCTGCCCTAAGTGTAATAAAGTAACTCGAGTCGGTATAAGCCTAGTCGATCAGCAAAAAAGGAGAGTCTGCAAAAAGTGCGGAAAGGAGATTGATAAATAATTATGGTAAATACACCAGCACCGAGACTAAAAGAAAAATATATCAAAGAAGTTGCGCCCGAGCTTTCAAAAGAATTTGAAATCAAAAATAAATTTGCCTACCCTAAAGTTACCAAAGTAATTATTAATATGGGAGTCGGCGAGGCAATAAAAAATAAAGAATTGATGCAAACTCTTAAAAAAGATATGGCAACAATTACCGGACAAACTCCTTCAACCCGAAAAGCAAAAGTATCTGTCGCCAGCTTTGGGGTTAGGCGGGGAATGCCGGTCGGACTGAAGGTTACCTTAAGGGGTAGTAGAATGTACTTTTTCTTGGATAAACTTTTTTCTATAGTTTTACCTCGTTTAAGAGATTTCAGAGGAGTTTCGGCTAAAAGTTTTGACAAAAACGGAAACTATACTTTAGGTATAACCGAACACACCGTTTTTCCTGAAATTGATCTTGCAAAATCCCAGCCGAGAGGTTTGGAAATAACGATAGTAACGAATACCGATAAGGTTGATGAAGCCAAAAGATTACTCGAATTATCTGGAATGCCTTTCGCCAAAGATGGCTCGGGGGTAAACTACTTAAAGTATAGGAAATCAGGCAAATAACTTGCACTGACGACCGAAAGGAGGAAGTGTGGCCAAAAAGTCAAAGGAAGTCAGACAAACTCAAAAATTGAAATATCAAAGCCGATATACAAATCGGTGCAGAATTTGTGGAAGACCGAGGGGATACCTTAGGCGATTTGGTCTTTGTAGACTTTGTTTTCGTGAATATGCGCATAAGGGAGAAATTCCCGGTGTAAAAAAAGCCAGTTGGTAAAAAGTATATAACAGTTATAAAAATTATAATGATTATGGCGCAATTTTAATTGCGACATGTCAAATCTTTGATTTGTCATAAATATTATATGAATACAAATTATCCTGTTGGAGATTTTCTGATAAGAATAAAAAATGCCGCCATGGCCAAAAAGCGATACGTTGAGTTTGACTCAACCAAGCTAGTAGAAGAAGTTGCTAAAACTTTGGCAAAAGAAGGTTACCTCGATGAAGTGACAAAAGAAGATGGAAGGCTAATTGTAAGATTGACCTTCAAGTGGAAAGAGCCGTTATTAATGAACCTTCGTCTTATATCAAAGCCGGGCATGAGGGTTTATATGAATTTAGATAATTTGAGAGGAAATAAAGGTCCGTCCAATCTTATTGTTTCAACCTCCAAGGGTGTAATGATGGATAAAGAAGCTGTTAAGAAGAATCTGGGAGGCGAAGTAATAGCCGAGGTTCTGTAATTATTTTCTTTGCCACTCTTTCTTTTTGAAAAAGAAAGAGTGATTAAGGTTATGAGTAAAATAGGAAAATTACCAATACAACTGCCAGAAGGAGTTACTGTCGAAGTGGAAGGAAAGACGGTTAAAGTAATCGGCCCCAAAGGAACTTTGAAATTTAAAATAGATAAAGATATAGAAGTTCAAAAAAAGGATAATTTCTTAGAAGTAATAACCAGTGGCAAAAGCAATCGAGCATACTCTTTACACGGCACTACCCGAGCTCTTATTGCCAATATGGTTAAAGGTGTGTCTGAAGGTTGGTCAAAACAACTGGAATTAGTCGGAACAGGCTATAGAGCCGAGACATCTGGAAACTTATTAACTTTAAGTGTCGGATTTTCTCATCCGGTAAAGTTTGAGGCACCATCTGGAATTAGTTTTAAGGTCGAAAAGTCCATAATTAATGTCGAAGGCGTTGACAAAGAATTGGTGGGGCAAATATCCGCAAAAATCCGGTCAGTCAGACCACCGGAACCCTATAAAGGAAAAGGAATTAAATACCAAGATGAATATATCCGAAGAAAAGCGGGTAAGGCTGCAAAGGCACAGGCAGCCTAAATAGAAAGCTATGGGAAAAACTCAGGCAAGATTAAAAAGAAAAAGAAGAGTCAGAGCAAAAATATTCGGAACTAAAAATCGTCCGAGATTGTCGGTATTCCGTTCTAATAAATATATATATGCCCAAGTGGTTAACGACGACGAGAGGAAAACTTTGTTATCCTCGTCTACTAAAAAGGTGAAGTCCAGCTCTAAAATGAATAAGACGCAAATTGCCACTCTTGTGGGCGAAGAGTTAGCGAAAAAAGCTAAAACTAAAAAAATTAATAAACTGGTGTTTGATCGCGGGGGTTATAGATATCACGGAAGAGTAAAAGCTCTAGCCGAAGGAGCAAGGAAAGGGGGGCTGGAATTTTAATGGAAGATTACGCAAATCAATTTGAAGAAACAGTCATTGAGATTAAAAGAATTTCTAAAAAAACCAAAGGCGGAAATACGATTCGGTTTTCTGCGCTGGTTGTAGTCGGAGATAAAAGGGGAAAAGTTGGCGTTGGTTTATCGAAAGCCCCGGACGTTTCAAGCGCTATAAGAAAATCCATAAACACCGCAAGACGAAAAATGATATCCGTTCCTATGCGGGGTACGACAATTCCTTACTCTATTGAAGAAAAATTCTCCGCTGCTAAGGTTCTTCTAAAACCCGCTCCGGCTGGATCCGGAATTATTGCCGGAGGACCAATGAGGGTAGTACTGGAGGCTGCGGGGGTTAGAGATGCTGTCGGTAAAATTATGGGAACAAGTAATAAAGCCTCAAACGTTTATGCAACATTGCAGGCATTGAAAACCATCGCGAAGATAAGTAGACAAAAAAAGGCTTTTAAACAAAAATGAAAGAGAAATTGAAGAAGGTAGTTACAGGCAGAAGAAAAAGGCTCGGCCGAGGTTACGGCAGCGGTAAGGGCGGGCATACGGTTGGGCGTGGACAAAAAGGTCAAAAATCAAGAAGAGCCATGGGAATACTTTTTGAGGGAGTAAAGATGAAGAAGTCATTTGTTAAAAGACTTCCTTTAAGACGGGGTAAGGGTAGGTTTAAGGCGAAGAATAAACCTATTATAGTTAAGCTGGGTTACCTAAATCTAATACCTAATGGTTCTAAGGTAACTTTGGAAACACTAATAAAAATGAACATTGTCGATAAAAATGATGCTAATAAGTTTGGAGTTAAAATTTTAGGGGATGGAGATATAAATAAAAAACTTATTATCGAACTTCCCATTTCAAATTCGTCTGCAAAAAAAATTGAAAAAGCTGGGGGTAAAGTTGTTAGGAATTAGTTCAATTAGGAATTAGAAATTTTAAGTCTATGTTTTCTTCTATAATCCAATTTTTTGTAAAAGCAGTTAAGTCACCGGATATCAGACGTAAGCTCACAATAACTGCGGTAATATTAGTCATTTATAGGCTTATTGCACATATTCCGGCTGCAGGAATTGATCAAGCTTCCCTGCAGGCTTTATTTTTAGGAAGTCCCCTGCTTTCACTTTTAGATGTTTTCTCTGGAGGAACTCTGGCAAATTTTTCCATACTTGCCTTGGGTTTAACTCCGTATATTAATGCTTCAATCGTTATGCAGCTACTTACCTATGTTGTACCAAAATTGGAAGAATTATCCAAAGAGGGAGAATTCGGACAGGAAAAAATCAATCAATATACCAGGTTACTTTCGGTACCACTCGCAGCTTTACAAGCACTTGGGATGTATACGCTTTTAAGAAGCCAAGGAGTTATACCTAACTTATCAGCCTTTTCGCTTATTGCACTTGTTGTAACCATGGCTGCCGGGGGGATATTTTCCGTTTGGTTGGGAGAGCTTATAACAGAATACGGTATTTCTAACGGTGTTTCATTTTTAATTTTTGCCGGAATTGTAGCCAGACTTCCTGTTACCTTAGGGCAGTCTATTTCGATAATTTCAACACAGGACATTTTGAAAGTTTTAATTTTCCTTTTCTTAACGGTCGTAATAGTTGCTCTAATTGTTTTTATGAATGAAGCTACCAGACAAATTCCGGTGAGTTATGCAAGGAGAGTTGGGAGAATCGGTCTATCCTCGTCATACATTCCATTAAGGTTAAATCAGGCGGGGGTTATTCCAATTATTTTTGCAGTTTCCTTGGTCCTTTTGCCGTCTCTTCTTAGCCAATTTTTATCGGGAGTAAGTAATCCCAAAATTGCTAATTTAGCCAGTCAGATAGCGGTTGCCTTTAACCCCACATCGCTTTTATATAATGTAGGTTACTTTCTCCTCGTCTTTGGATTTACTTATTTTTATACTTCAATTGTGTTTAATCCTGAAAGAATTTCCGAAAACTTACAAAAGTCCGGGGGATTTATTCCCGGAATTCGTCCCGGAAGCCAGACGACTCACTACTTGACCCAGGTTCTCAATAGGATTACCCTAGCAGGTGCGGTTTTTCTGGGTCTTATTGCCGTTTTGCCTTCATTTTTCCAAAACATAGTCGGTGTTGCTAATTTAGCTGTAGGCGGAACTGGAATTTTGATCGTCGTCTCAGTTGTTCTTGAGATGACAAGAGAAATTGAAGCTCAATTAGTCATGAAGAGATACGAGGCGTTTATATAGCCGATTCAAAACTAAATGACGATTTTTCAAAACGTCATTTAACAAATAAATCAGGCTATATATCAATGTTCAAAACAAGCTTAAATCAGACATCTTGTTTTGAATTTGCTATAAGATAATTATGAATTTAATACTTCTGGGGGAACCGGGATCTGGCAAAGGTACACAGGCAGAAATGCTGGTTAAAAAACTAGGACTCTATTATTTACAGGGAGGTGAACTTGCCAGGGAATGGGCAGAAAAAGATGAGCGAATCAAAAAAATTGTCGAAAGCGGAGAACTCATTCCAGAAAAAGAAATGACCGAATTTGTTAGGAAATATTTGGAAGAGAAAGTTCCGGAAGGGGAAAACATACTTTTCGAAGGTTTTCCAAGATTCATACCTCAATTTGAGGATTACGAAAAATGGCTGAATTCCAAAGGTTCCAAAATTGACGCAGTTATATCATTGGATATGAGTGAGGATGCTGCCATAAAAAGGCTTTCCTCAAGAAGAGTTTGTGAGAATTGCGGAGAAGTTTATAACCTTATAACCAATCCTCCGCCTGCCCCAGACCGCTGTAAATGTGGCGGCAGGTTAGTACAAAGGAAAGATGATAACCCCGATTCAATAAAAGTGAGATTTCAGTATTATCGCAATAATACAAAAAAACTTATCGATTATTTGGAAAGCCAAGGACGACTGATTAAAGTGGATGCGGACAGACCAATACAGATAATTTTTGATGAAATTTTGGAGAAATTAGGAGTTGATAATGATTAACAAGATTATTCCTAAAACTCTCGAGGAAATAAAAATAATGACAGAGGGAGGGGAAAAGCTTTCCAAGGTAAAGGCACGTTTAAAAAAAGAAGTAAAGGAAGGTGTAAATGCCAAAGAGATTGACAGATTAGCGGAGGATCTGATCATTAAAAGTGGTGGAAAATCTTCTTTTAAGATGGTCAAAGGCTATTTCTGGGCGACATGCATAAATATTAACCAAGGGGTGGTTCATGGTATTCCGGGAAAAGGCGTGATCTTTAAAAAAGGTGACCTAGTCAGTGTCGACTTGGGCATATATTATAAGGGTTATCACACGGATACTTCCTTTAGCGTCGGTTTAGAGGTGGGTTACGAAACTAAAAATTTTTTGGAGGCAGGTGAAACCGCTTTGGTCAATGCAATAGATGCCGCCAGAGTAGGCAATAGGATCTATGATATTTCTCGAGAAATAGAGACTGTTTTAAGGAAGAATAATCTTTCGCCTATAAGAGCATTGGTTGGTCACGGGATCGGTAAAAAATTGCACGAGGATCCCCAGATCCCCTGTTTCGTTAGCGGAGAAAAATCCAAATCTCCCGAGATTCCTAATAACGCCACTTTGGCGATAGAGGTTATGTATTGTCGAGGCAAAGGAGACGTTGCTCTGAGCCACGACGGGTGGACAATTGTAACCTCCGATGGTACAATATCAGCGCTTTTCGAAGAGACAATTGCAGTAACTAAAAATGGTCCTATAATTCTAACTTAGGTTTTGATTTAAACAAAGCTAATGTAAGTTAGCTTGTTTTTTTGTTTTATAGTTTAAAAATAAATTAATGAAAGAGGAGTTAGCAAAAATCGACGGAACAATTCTTGAAGCTCTACCTAACACCATGTTTAAGGTAGAACTTTCTGATGGTAGAACCATTCTTGCTACCCTCAAGGGAATTTTAAGAAGGAGATATGTACGAATTTTTCCGGGCGACAGAGTCAAGGTTGAAATGACAAAGTACGATACTGAGAGAGGGAGAATAATATTAAAGTACAGAAAATAAAATTAAGCAATGAAAGTAAATTCATCGATAAAAAAACGTTGTAAAGACTGCAAGATAGTTAAAAGAAAAGGGGTTCTTTATGTAATTTGTAAGAATCCGAGGCACAAACAAAGACAGGGATAAGACCTATACCTCGTATAGGTCATATAAGTTTTATGGCACGAATAGCAGGAGTTGAATTACAAGACAATTGGACGGTCAATTATGCTCTAACCAAGATCAAGGGTATCGGCTGGTCGTCCTCAAAAAAGATAGTCGAATCTTTAAAATTTAATCCCCGTCTGCGGGTATCTGAGTTATCTGGCGAGGAGATAGCTAATATTGCCGCAAAACTGGAGGAATATCCGACTGAAGGAGATTTAGTGCGTCAGGTCAGAACCAATATTACAAGATTACAAACAATAGGATCTTATAGAGGAATTAGGCACGGACGGGGACTTCCTGTCAGGGGACAAAGAACTCGAAGTAACGCACGCACAAAAAGAGGTAAGAGAAAGACGGTGGGTGCTTTCCGAAAAGAGATGCTAAGTAAGATGCAACGGAGTAAACCCGAGAAGGAGACAGAATAATCATGGCTAAAGCTAAAAAAACAAAACAAAAAGCAACCAAAATCCAAAAGATTGCTGAAAATGGTAAGGTATTTATTTCTGCGTCTTTTAACAACACTCTAGTTACTATTACAGATAGCGACGGGAATGCCTTAGCTTGGGGATCGTCGGGTTCGGCGGGCTTTAAGGGTACAAGAAAATCCACTCCTTTCGCAGCCACCAGTGCTGTTGACAAAGTTATTAAAACTGCAATAGAAAATTACGGTTTAAAGGAAGTCGAGATTTACGTTAAAGGACCTGGACCTGGGCGTGATGCGACTCTTCGGGCAATACGAGCAGCAGGTATAAAAATTGCTCTCATTGCAGACGTAACCCCGATTCCGCATAATGGTCCGAGACCGAAAAAGAAAAGGAGAGCATAAGATCTATAGTTCTTATAGGTCATATAAGTCGTATGGCTAGATATACTGGACCAAAAGACAGATTATCAAGACGAGAAGGATTTGACCTTTTTGGCAAGGGATCAAGACTTACCCGTCTAACTGTTCCTCCCGGAATGCACGGTCCAAGAGGAGTCAGGAAAGGATCTCAATACGGAAGGCAACTCAGGGAAAAGCAAAAGGTCAAAAGACTTTATGGATTAATGGAGCGACAATTCAAAAGATATATTGATCAGGCATTGAAGAAAAAGGGGAATACGGGGGAGATGTTACTGAGTCTTTTGGAAAGAAGACTGGATAATGCTGTTTATCGGCTGGGTTTTGCACCGACCAGGCCTGCTGCCCGGCAACTTGTTTCTCATAGACACGTTCTTGTTGATGGTCAGAAGGTAAATATATCTTCATACAAGGTGTCTCAAGGGGAAACTATTTCTTTAACCAAAACCGCAATGGAAATTTCACCAGTAAAGAAATTACTGGAGAATGAGGAAAGTAAAATTCCATCTTGGTTGGAGCGTCGTGCCGCGGTAGGGAAAGTTGTAGGACTACCAAAAAGAGATGATATAACTGAGCCGATTTCTGAACAGGATATCGTTGAATTTTACTCAAGATAGTCGAACGTCACAGTTGGACAGCGCGAAGCGCATCCAACGTGACTCCGTGAAGTGCACCGATAGAATCGGCGCTACTCCACTGGAGGAGGTGATAGTAAATGAATGAACCATTTTTTGAAGTAAAAATAGAAGATAAAAAAGATACATACGCAAAATTTATTTTTTCGCCATTGGAAAGAGGATATGGTAACACATTAGGTAATTCCCTAAGACGAGTTCTATTATCCAGTTTGCCCGGTGCAGCAGTAACATCAGTCAGAATCAACGGAGTGAAACATCAATTCTCAACACTTAAGGGCATGAAAGAGGATATTGTTGAGTTCCTGCTTAATCTTAAAAAGGTTAGATTTTCCTATAGTAGCGACAAACCGGCAAAAGCAAGTATCCAAACGCAAGGTGAAGGAGAAGTCAAAGCTAAAGATATAAAGGTTGACGGAAATGTAAAAATTGCAAACCCCGATTTATTTCTTGCATACCTTAATAAAGGTTCGAAGCTTGATGCCAAACTGGAAATCGAATCCGGAGTTGGTTATTCACCTTCTGAAGATAGGGCAACGGGAGAAATAGGATTAATTCCGCTTGATGCCTCTTTTTCTCCCATAGCCAGGGTTAATTATAAAGTTGAAGAGACGAGAGTTGGACGATTAACAAACTACGATAAGCTTATTCTTGAAGTATGGACTGACGGGACAACAGATCCCAAAGATGCGTTGATGAAAGCAGCTCAAATTCTAGTCTCTTACTATACCCAGGTTGTGGATCCGAAAGAGGTTAAGAAGGAAGAAGCCGAGAAAAAAGACGAACTGGGAATGGTTGGTAAATTATCTGTTGAGGAGATTGGATTACCAACTCGAGTTGCAAATGCTCTTCTAAAAGCTGGTTACGAATCTGTAGAAGATTTGGTGAGATCCAAACGCGACGACTTAGTTAAAGTGAGAAACTTAGGCGAAAAATCTGTAAAAATTATTGAAGCAGCATTAGGCGAGAAAGACCTAGCAATTACAGGGTAGAAAAGTATGAAAAAAAAGATTTTTGGGAAAAGACTATCACGCGATGTTGGTGCCAGACGTGCGCTTTTTAAATCTTTAATTAAAGCGCTGGTTACCTATGGCGTAGTAAAGACGACAAAAGCAAGATCAAAAGCAGTTCAGTCGGAAATAGAGAAAATAATTAGTCTTGCTAAAAAAAATACAGTCAGCACCAGACGCAGAGTTTATAGCATATTGGGTGCAGACAGGGGTATTACAGATGTAATCTTCAATAAAATCGCACCAGCTTTTTCCGACAAAAATAGCGGATATACACGGATTATAAATCTACCCCGAAGAAGGGGTGACAAATCCGAAGTCGTCAGATTTGAATGGAGTGTGAAGATAGAGACAAGTGGTAAGAAACAAGTAACAAGTAAGGACTCAACAGAGAAATTGACTCTGAGGAGTAAATTACCAAAAAAAGTTGAAAAGAAAATTACGTCGAAAAAGGAACCTAAACCTAGAAAATAACTTGTTACGTGTCACTTGTTGCTTAAAACTTGTATGAAAACATATCAACCGAAGGCAAAGGATATAAACAGAAATTGGCATCTTATAGATGCCAAAGGAAAGGTTTTGGGCAGGATGTCAACAGAAATTGCAATTCTTTTAATGGGTAAACATAAGGCTACATTCGCAAAGCACATGGACACGGGAGATTATGTTGTAGTAATAAATGCAAAAGAAGTCGAATTGACAGGTAAAAAACCAACCCAAAAAGTCTATAGAGGTCACTCCGGGTATCCGGGGGGATTCAAAGAAGTCAAAATATCAAAATTGTTTGAACGATTTCCGGGTAGAATCATAGAAAAGGCAGTGGCCGGAATGCTTCCGGATAATCGTTTAAAGAAGGGAAGAATGGGCAGATTAAAAATATTCACGGACGATAAACACCCGTATGGTGATAAGTTTAAAAATCAAAAATAAAAGGTCAAAATGACAAATCCAAATTTAAAATTTTTAGATTGTACACTGCAATTTTGCATTTTGAATTTTAAACTTTGAATTTAAAAGCATGCCAAAACTAAAACCTAAAAAACAAAGCTATATTTATTCCGTAGGGAAAAGAAAGTCCGCCTCAGCCAGAATTCGTCTTTTTACGGGAAAAGGCGAAAGTACTGTAAACGGAAAGAAGATAACTGATTATTTTTCGGGCCCGATATTAGGGGATATTTGGTCCAGACCTTTCAAAGTGATCGACGCTTCTAATAAATTCTATGTAACCGTAAAAGTTAACGGCGGAGGAAAGATGGGACAAGTGGAAGCAGTAGCTCACGGTATTGCTCGAGCCCTAACCAAACAAAAAGAAGAATTTAAAAAACCCCTAAAGGATGCGGGTTTGCTTAAAAGGGATTCAAGGATAAGAGAAAGAAGGAAAGTAGGAACCGGTGGGAAAGCAAGACGCAAAAAACAATCTCCAAAAAGATAGAAAACATGCACTCTTCTTAATAAATTTTAAAGGCATCTATTGGTGATGGCTTTTGGGTCAATGCTTTTATTAATAACGGTTTAAGTAGAGAGTCTCTTAATGGAAAAAGATCTCTTTCGATTTCCTCTAAAGTTACCCATTTGTAATCTGAAACTTCAGACGGGTCTACTTTAAATTCTTTTAAGTTTAAAGGATGAGCGAAGTAGAGCGTGACTATTGAGATCCTTCCATCTGGGTGAGTTTTGATTCCGGCTTCGACAAGGCCCTCTATATCAACGTCAAGATTGGTTTCTTCTTTGATTTCTCGAATTGCGACTTCTACAAGTGACTCCTTTCCTTCTCTGTGTCCTCCCGGCGGTCCCCATAAGTTTGGGTGTCGGGAAGAAGATGGCTGCTGCAACAGAAGCGCTTTGTTTTTATGGACAATACAGGCACCAGATAGAATAACTATACTCATAATGATAATAGTTCCTTAGGTTCGGAGATAATTATATCAGGATTGGCTTTTCTTAAAAGATTTTTTGATTCAGCACCCCATGTTACTGCTATAGTTTTAACTCTTTGTCTTTTAGCAGCTTCGATATCCCGTGTCTCGTCACCAATATAGTATGTTTCTTCAGAGTTAAGACCATGTTGGGCGATAACTTTTCTCAAGCACTTATCTGTTCCAAAAACGACTTTTTCAGAATGTACGAAACTGAAAAAGTTAAATTTGTGCTTATTTACGAATTTTTCAACTATTCTAGTTTGGTTTGTTGTTAAAATTCCCAAGTTATACCTTCGCGATAGTATTTTCAGAACATCTTTTATTCCTTTAAAGGGCAAGGCTACTTCATAGATTTATTCGCTTCTTTTCCTATAATCTGAAATTAATTTATGAACCTTGAGTGAAGAGATTTTTCTTGATTTGATCAGGCCTTTTAGACCCATCATCTGGACTTCCTTGATGTTTGTTTTCTTATAACCTATTTCAGAAAAGATTTTGTTGATCATACCAACGGCGGGTTCAATACTATCGCAAAGAGTTCCGCCAAAATCGAAGATTAGGTTCATTTGGAATATAATAAAACTTATTCGTATGTTATAATTTCTCACATGCCAAGTAAAGAAAGGATCACTCTTCCGAAGGGCACTAAAGTTCCCAATCACGTAGCAATAATTCCTGACGGTAATCGTCGTTGGGCAAGAGCACGCGGGCTTAATACCCTCAAAGGCCATAAGGCCGGGTTTGAGCGTGCCGTGGATATAGCAAAAGCTGCGCGGGATATAGGAATTCACACAATGACTTTATGGGGATTTTCAACCGAGAACTGGGATAGAACTGAAGAAGAAATTAATTATCTGATGAAGCTTTATCACAAGCTTTTAGACGATTATTTAAAGGAAGCCCATAAAGATAAAGTGCGGATTCATCATCTGGGAAGAAAGGATAGACTACCTACTTCGTTAATTAAGAAAATTGAGAACGCGGAGAGTGAAACTAAAAATTACAGTAAATATATTGCAAACATTGGTCTTGATTATGGTGGTCAGGACGATATCCTGCGTTCAGTACAGACGATTATTAAAGCCGGTATCCCAGCCGAAAAAGTAGACGCTGATCTTTTTACCAAATACACAGACTTACACGACCAGCCTTACCCGTATGTTGATTTAATGATAAGGACATCGGGCGAGCAAAGAACCAGTGGTTTTTTGCTCTGGCAATCGGCCTACACCGAGTATTACTGGGAAAATGATCATTTTCCGGATTTTACCCCCGAAAAGCTCAAGGCTGCTGTACTTGACTATTCCAGAAGAAGAAGAAGATTCGGAGGAAACGACGCCGAGGAACATTTAAAGTTCAGACCCGAAATGAGTGCTAAATTAGAACTGGCCTGGTGGAGGTTAAGAAAAATTCCCGAAGGGACCCGCTTCAGAGATTATGCAATTCAACACCTGAAAGAGCAATTTGGTTTATCAAAGGATCTGGCCATAGAAGCGGGATTGTTGTTGACACTAGCAGTACTTGAAGGCAACGAGAATAAATGGGAAAAGGCAAAAAGACCGCTTAAGAAATTTTATAAGCTTATAAAGGAAGAGCTGAAACTTGCTTTTGAGCCATCTCTGGCTACATCTTTGGAAGTAAAGCTTTGGCAGGATTTAAGCGAAAAAGAGAGTATGGAACAAGCGGTGGAAGTTGAAGAGACGGCACGTCAATACTACGCCGAAGTTTACAGAATTTCCCTTTTTCAGGCGGCTAAGGCCGCACACCTCAGGGTTCTCGCTTCGGTTGAGAGAAATTTAGCCGAGCGAGGATTTGGAGAACATCATTGGGCTAAAGCTGAAGATTATCTTCAAAAGTTTTACTCCGCTTTAAAGGAAAGAGTAGCCTAGCTTGTCCAAGTCTACTTAGTCTACTCATCAAACGTTTATAAGTTATGCAATTTCTTGCATTAGTGGACTATATCACGGATACAATATTAAAACTATCTTTTAACATTCTTCCGTCTAAAGCCTGTATATTCTTTTCTTTCAAAAACTATCTTAGACTCTCCAACTTTTTTGTAAGCCTTACCTTTATACTCCTTTTCTACCTTTTCCTCGCGAGCCATAATAAGTTCGAAACATCTCGGGTTTTGGTCCATTTTTCTACTGACTAACATTATGGTTGGTAAACCTACTTTCAACTCCTTCATGATTTCTCTGTATTGCAAACCCTGATCTAATAGTTGGGCAATTTGGATTCTTCTACCGATTTTCATCCTTTCATCGTAAGTTAAAATTCCTTTGATAATTTCGTCCACCTGCAATCCATCATTTGCAGCGAAAAATGAAGTCCTAAGTTTGTTAAGTGCAGCAAATACGGAATCTTCACCTAAAAATTTATACCGCCTCATATTTTAGGTTACCATATTTCGTTTTCGTGATATAGTCCACGAAAGCACTTAGTTTTACAACAAACGTGAACGTTGGTTCTGAATTTGCTTATAATAGGTGTGTATGGCAGAAGATTCTTCTGAAATTACAGAACAAACCATTGAAACAAATCCCTCTAGAGCGGCCAAAAGTGAAGTTGTAAGAGGTATAACTTATGAAAGAATTCCTTTTCCAACTAACGGTAAATTTGTAAAAGCTTTTTTAGATGCTCATCCAGAAGTTAAAGTATCACAAGAATTATGGCCTGACTTGATAGAAGCCAATAGTGGGCAGTCTGAAGTAACCATGTTATTCCCTGGATATAAAGAAGCGCACACTAAAAGCATAATGAGAGGTAGAACTGTTCACAATTTAGTTGAACAACTCGGTGATACTATTGGATTTGTTGACTGGATGAACACGACACATATTGAGGAATTAATAGCTCGTGGTTTAGCCGACCATTTTGAAGAAAAAGGATATAAAGGTGTCAAGATGTTTGGGGCATCTCATGGTGGATATTTTGCGTTAAAACTAGCAAGTTATTTTGAAAAATTTAAGGAGGAGGGATTTGATATTCCGATTGAATCAATAGTAGTAGCAGTAGCTCCTACATCAAGAAGTTGTTTTAAGACAAAAGTACCACTTGACCCAGATTTAGCGATAGGCGCAGGTCACATGGTTCTTGATGGATTCTTTCATAAGACCGTGGGGTTGCGTGTACGTGTGCCAGAATTTGCTAGACGACCACGATCGGATTTGGTAAGACTATTAGCTGTTACAAAAGAACCATTTAGAAAAGGCGATTTTCCAGAAGGTATGGTAGTACATTATTTTTGCTACAGATGCCCGTGAAGGTAACACCGACAAGTTAGTAAATCAACCCTTAGCAATAAAAGAACTAAGGGAGGCTGGTTTGGACGTGCAAGTTCATGAATACAAACCAGGAGCTTTAGGACATGTAATCCACCCAGATGATATACCCAGAATGAATGAAGACTTGATAAGTATCTTTCGCTCAAGAGATATAGATAAACCTTCAGCAGACTAATATTTTGATAGCCCCCCCAGGAGGCGAGATGTATTTTTATTAAGTGTTATTATCAAATTTTCCTTAATTTTTTGGCCAATTTTTCGGTTTCGTTCAATAAATTTTCAACTTCTGAAAGACCTTTTTCCCAGAACTTTTTATCTGTAATATCTATTCCTAGTTTTCTAAAGATGTTTTTCGGAGAATCGGACGAGCCGGCGGAGAGAAATTTCTTTACTTTAAAAATAAATTTAGAGTCATTTTTGACTGTAGCCTGCAGGGACTTGGAAATTAAAAGTCCGGAGGCATAAGAGTAGACATAGAAAAAATAGCGAAAATGTTCAACATAAGTCCACCAATTTTGAGATCCGGGAGACTGTTCAACATAGTCTCCCATGTAGGACTTCATGTGTTTTTGGAAAAGAGCTCCGAGATCCTCTTTTGAAAGATAGCCGACTTTTCTGAATTTTCTGTTAAGCTCAGTTTCAAAATTATAAAAAGCAATTTGTCTGAAAATGCTGGATATGTCTTGATTTAATTTCGCCATCATTAAGGTAAGTTTCATTTCGTCGTCGACTTGTCTTGATAATTCTTGGACTACAAAATCCTCAAAGAAAGTACTGGCAACCTCAGCGGTTGAAGTGGGAGTTGAAAAATTTAAAGAATTCTGAACTTTACGCATGAGCTCGTCATTTATTCCGTGGCCAAGCTCGTGTGCAAAAGTTCGGACATCATCCAAAAGATTATTGTAGTTAAGAAGTATATAGGAAGGGTTA
Source organism: Candidatus Woesebacteria bacterium RIFCSPLOWO2_01_FULL_39_61 (assembly GCA_001793155.1). Lineage (GTDB taxonomy): Bacteria > Patescibacteriota > Microgenomatia > UBA8517 > UBA8517 > WO2-FULL-39-9. The sequence goes on along the minus strand of MGHI01000018.1, from coordinate 10,308 downwards.
ATTATTAATCCGTAAGTACAAAATGCTCCGCTTCTTTTTCCTTTTTTGGGAAAGACGTCAACGCGACCTTCATTTAAAAATGCTTGAAAAATACTTAAAAATTCGGGGTCAAGGTTTCCGAGCGTCCGATTGATAATTTGGACAGATTCTTCAAAGGCATATTTTTTGTCAATCTTTCCGTATTCGACATTGCGTTCGTGGTACGCGAGTTTTGTTACTTCGAAGAGTTTCGCCTTCAGTTCGTAATAGTGCTTTGATATATCAAAGTGTTTTGTAACTGTTTTTACGACGGTGTCAACAACCTCTGTTTCTATGTCGTCTCCCAAGTGGCGTGCTTTATCGGCTCTTTTATATTTTCTTAGTTCGTCATCAATCTTTTTGTTTTGCAAAACTGAATTTAATTCGTGTTCGGCTACATCAACTTGCGTCTCCAAAATCTCATTGAAATATTTTGCAGCAGAGTCTCTGACGCCTTTATTTTTATTATTCATTGCACCCATTAGTTCGGATAGGTTTTTACCGCCCCTTTCCTCTTTGGATAGAAAAGTCGAGGTCATTCGAACCCAATTCGTGTAAGATGTAGTACTTTTTAGGTTCATTATTTTTTCTTCGGATTCTGTTAGAAGATGTTTTTGAGCTTCAAAAAGTTTTTCTAAAAAGTGTTTGTAAGGAGAAAGTGGTTTATATGCTAAGAATTTTTTTTGAAGTTTGGGATTAATCTTGGCAACTCGGAGTTCGAAAAACTGAATTTTATTTTGTAATTTTTGTGATAACTCGTCGGCAAGATTAACTTTAGCTTTTATTTTTGGATCGCCCTGATTTACTGAATGCCTAAGGTCAAAGTAGTAATTTTCTTGAGCAAGTGTGCTGTAATATCTTTGCCACTTTTCGTATTCATCAAGCGCTTGTTTTAGAATTTTTGGATTATTGAGGTATTCGTTTCGTTTCTCCCAGTTTTTAACAAATTTATTAGTTTGGGAAATGACTTTTTTGCGTTTTTTGACAAGATTAAGGTCATTATCGGAGTTAAAAAGGGGAGTTAAATTCCAAGTTATTTTCACCTTGTTCATTTTATCTTCCTGAGATTGTATCATAGTAATATTAAATATTGATATGAATTCAATCAGTCTATTGCTTATTTTCGCTTTTATTGGTAGTGTTGCCGGTCTTATTGGGGGTGCGGTACTACTATTCAACAAAGAATGGGCTAAAGCTCTTGCATCTGTCTCTGTTCCTCTGGCTGCCGGAATACTTTTAGCACTTTCTCTTCTTGATCTTTTGCCTGAAGCAGTTGAGGAAGTGGGAGAAACCGCTTTCAGTGTAATTTTAGTTGTTTTTGTAGTACTTTTTTTAATTGAGAGATTTTTCTTTTATCTTCATCACCATCAGGAAACCGGCGAGAAGCATGCAGGACACAGTCATGTTCAGGGCGAGGAAATTGTGCCTTTAATTATTTTCGGAGATACTATACATAACTTTCTCGATGGAGTAGTAATAGGCGCAAGCTTTTTGGTAAATCCCAGTCTTGCTCTTGTTGTTTCTCTTTCTACGTTTTTGCACGAAACTCCTCACGAAATTGCCGATTTTGGAATTTTACTGGCAAAAGGTTGGAGCAGGAAAAGGGCATTTTGGGTGAACTTATTTTCTTCCTTGGCAACTTTTCCTGGAGCTTTACTTGCTTATTTTTATGCTGAACGGACCGAAAAAGGTGTGGGAATACTGTTGGCACTTGCCGCAGGTTTTTTTCTTTACGTAGCCACTACGGACTTTTTGCCGGAAGCAACGCATGCCCCTAGAAAATATTTGGGACGACAGGCTATCTTTTTGATAATCGGAATTTTGGCCATTGTTGGAATAAGAATTCTTTTCCCAGAAGTTGGCCATTAGGGAAAAAATAAAAGCTTCAACCCTGCAAATAAAAGAAAAATTGCAATAATTATTCTAAATTTTTTTCGCGAAATTTTATCGACGTATGTTTTTGCAAGTTTTGATCCGATAAACGATAGAGGAATAAAAAGTATAAATAGCCCCCAAAAAAGATTTTGCGGAAGTTTTACTCCACCCAATAAATAAGTTGAAATTCTTGCCGGATCAATAAAAAGTGCTATTGCCCCAGAAGTAAAAAGATATGTTTCTTTTGGCAGATTAAAGGCTGATAAAAACATTGCCCGAACGGGTCCACCAATGCCGAAAGTTCCTGCGATTAATCCTGATAAAAATCCTCCAAGTCCTGCATGAGTCGTGTCGTGTGGAATTTTAAATGTGGGTTTTTTTATTAGTAAAAAGACATACAAAATAAGTAATAGCCCCAATAAACGTAAAAGTATTGTGTGGGGTTCTATGATAGCCAAGCGTGCCCCAAAATAACTTGCTATTGCACCGGGGACTCCAAAAGATAAAAGTAGTTTCCAATTAACAGCCTGTCTAAAAAGGAATATTTCCCAGACGTCATCGAAGAAATGAATAATCCCGACCAGTAAAAGTGCGACTTCATACGGAAGAAAGATAATCATTATCGGAAGCATGATTGTCGAAGACCCAAAACCCGCGAGTGTTCCCACGAAACTTGCGATAAGTGTAAGAAGGCCTATTAAAAATATTTCCATTCATAAAGAATAGCATAATCTAGCCTACCCCTTTAGGTTTAAAATAGTTAACGAGGCTTAAAATGAGGTTTAAAGTTGTGAATACAAGAGATAGTATCAATAAGATTCCACCAATCCAAAAAACTATTTCGCCCAAAAATTTGGCTCGGTTTAAGAGATTTACTTTAGAAAGCATATATGTCCAGTCGTGTCGTCCTCCTCCGACTAGGGGTAATACTTGATTACGCGCATCGGCAAGATAATAGGAAATATTTATAAGATTTTCTCCGATCCAAAATAGACAGAAAAAGACGGCGAAGGAATCCTCTCGCATTAAAAAATAGGTAAGAAATAAACCCGGAATTATTAATTGCATCAAGCTTCCCCCTAGAAAGCTGATAAATTCTCCAAATGGATTAAAAACAACATGCCCCGCTTCGTGAATAAGCAGATTTACATCGTCGAGAATTGGGATATAAGGAATTTTTCGAAAAATTAGAAGATACGATGGCAGCACCAAAAGTATAAGAAGTACTAGATTTGAGAAGATTTTTCCGTAATTTTTAGACACTGTTAGATAATTCAAATTGTTTTAGTGTAATATTAAAACATGCAACTTGACAATTTTAGTGAAAAATCAAATAGTCCGGATGAGGCCTCAGAGTCGAGGGAATCGGCATCTTTGTCTGACATAGCTAATAACAAAGGTCCAGACATTGCAAACTCTCGGCAATATTCTGACAGCCACACTATGTGGGATGCTTTCGAGCATATTCTCCTTTTTATTTCTTTATATATATTCACAATATTTTTATCGCTTCTTATTCATTACTTTATTGATAGATGGATACCTAAATCCGGACGATCAACTTCATCTTTTTATGGAGGAAATACAACTATACGAATGTATCTGTCGGCGATTATTGTTTCTTTTCCTATATTTGCTTATCTATTTTTGCGAGTTACTAAAAGAACAATGGAGAATCCAAAATTGCGCAAATTGAAGTCTCGAAAATTTCTGATCTATACTACCTTAGTAGTAACGTTCCTTGTAAGTTTGACCACGGTTATCATAATTGTCTATAACTTCTTGGGTGGGAATATTTCGTTAAATTTCGTCGCCCACTTTCTAACAACTTTAGTTATAAGCGGGACAATTTTCGCTTATTATTTACGCCAAGTTAAGGAAGACCGTCAAATTTATGCGTAACTACAATATAGGTATTTTTGTCCTCTCGTTAGTTGTGCTTACGTTTTTGATTTTGGGATTTATGGAAGGGGGAAATCCTTTTGCGCTTAGAGCACAGGCATTGGATGCTGAAAGACTACGAGATATGAACATGATCAGAGGTTCAGTAGAGGATTATTTTAGAACGCATCAAGAACTACCGGAAAATTTAGAGCAGCTTTCGTTAAATCGTGAACTCTATTTTGATCCGACCAAAAGTAAGAATAGATACGATTATGAAATTGTAAGTAATAATATCAGTTATAAGCTGTGTACAGAATTTTCAACAGATACCACTAAAGGTCAGGAGAGTAGAAATTTATCCAATTATATAATCGACTATGACATTAAAAGTAGTGCACACAAAAAGGGGTATGACTGCATTACTTATACCCTTCCGACCTATATTTTCGCAAAACCAAGCCCTTCAGTAAGGCCAACAATTACCCAGCCAACTCCTACTAAATCCAGTGAATTTAAAAAATCTTTTACCGCTAAATTTGAGCGGTTAGAAGGCCCTTCCTATAATCCTAAACTTATAGTATTGGAGAATAGTCAAACTAAAATAGTTACCTTGCTCAACGATACTGTGATTCTCGACAAAGACAATAATTTCATAAAAACAGATGATCTTAAACAAGGTGACTCACTTTTAATTTACGCATCAGCGATTAAGGGGAGCGACGAGTATACCGCAGCCAGAATTCACGATTTTTCAAGATGATAAAGAAATAATGTGGGTAATACGAATTTCCAAAATTCTGAATCTCAATCTCAAACTCAAACAGACATAGCTTCTAGGCAGTCGACTTTCCAAGAGCAAAGAACGAGTGTTCAGCAATCTCCCAAACTATCTCAACAGTCTCAAAAACCAGCCAGGGATATTAAATTAAAAAGATTGTTGTTATGGATAATTATTGCGGTAGTACTTCTATTTTCGAGCACTTTGGGCATTCTTGCTTATAGAAAATACCAGCTTGGAAGGCGGATTTCAGAAACGAATACGTCGAAGTCAACTTCTACCATTACGGGCGGTACTTTGAAAGAGGAACACGATACGAATACTTGGAGGGAGTATTCTTATAAACACCCACGACTAAAGTACTCCTTTAAATATCCGAGTCGGTGGTTTGACCCAGCAATCGCTGAAGAAAAAGATAGGGATAGTGTTATGATTTATGACGTCAGAAATTTGCAAGAGGAAGGAATTTCAAGAAGGTTTGAAATTGCAAGGGGATCTGCATTTGATCCCGAACTAAATAGAAATATGACGGCAAAAGAGCTTGCGGAATATAGGACCAGAGATTTCAGTGTTAAAATCAGTCCCTACTCAGTCGATTCTCGCGAAGGTTTTAGATACACATATCAGGTTAAGGATAAAGATTATTATAAAACGGAAGTTATTATCGCCGATTCAAAAGATGAAGGAATTCTTCATTTATTCATTTATAGACATTCTCCAGACGAATCAGATTCAGCCAATCCCGATCCCAAAACTTTAGATTCGATTATATCAACATTCAAATTCCTTGAATGAAACTTTGATGGTGTAAAGGAAGCGTCATACTTCATTTATCTGCTATTTTGTCGTTTTATTTAATCTCTATTATTTCAGCGGAGTTGGTTTAAGTATCGTAGATGGCATACGTTTCTTTACCGTAGGCTGCTTTGTCAAAATTAATACCACAAACAACCCCGGGATTTAAAAGAAGAGGTTTTCCCATTACTTCGTTTCTTACTTCGTGGGTGTGCCCGTAAAAGACGGCGTCATATTCGCCTGATTTTGCAAGTAATTCTCCTAATTTAGGATAATGGCAAAAAGCTAATTTCTTACCGTCGAGTTCTACTTCACTGTATTCCTGAGAAAGATGAAACCAAGTAAATTTTTTTCCTCCTTTTTTCATCATTCCGATATGGTCTTCGTCATTATTTCCCAAAACACAATATGTAGGTAGATTTGTTTCGGAAAGAACTCCTGTTGTGAAAGGAGATGTCAAATCACCGCAAAAATTACTGCTTCTATGTTTCTCGTAGAGCCAGAGGCTTTCTGAGCCGGAGGCGATCCGATCTCTTCAAGGACTTTTTCGAGTTTTTCCAGGTGATAGTGTATATCCGACAAAACTGCAATTTTCATTTGGGTTGTATTATTTTAACACCGGTGGTGTTTAGAATGAATTGTTAAGATATGTGTGATGTATCATTACATGTAACATAACTATATCATTGTGTTTCGATTTCGAAATTTCTTAATTTATCAATTAATGGTCGGACTTTTTCTTCGGTAATATCTTCAGGTTTAATATTACAATGAGCGAATATTTGACTTTCGATTTTTTTGTTAATACTAGACAAATAATCAAATTTTTCTAGACTGTACTTTGATTCTTCATGTCCTGTGTACCTACTCCTAGATTCTATGTGTCTTTCCTGTAAGGATGTAACTCCGAAAGGTGCTACTCTATGATCAGAATAGGCTACAATTTTTAAATCGAGATCATTTGAATTGTATATCTTTATGGAATTAGAAAAGCCGATGGATTTGACAAGATATAAAATTCTATCCCTGGCGCCAATTTCCTTTATTATGGCTGAAGTTGCCTCATGTTCGTCACTGCCGTATTTTTCGATAAAGTAATTTTTTATTTCTTTCAAACCGGACCAAGTTTCCGGGTCTGTTTTTTTAAAAATTTTAAAATACCAATTTTTTTTGAATTTGATGATATTTCCTAAGTCGTGCAATAAACATGCTGAGATAATTGATTTTTCGTCTGTTGCTAATTTGAAATTATCGCATATTAAATTGGAGACTCCAGCGACTCTCAGCATGTGTTCCTGAAGAAATGGCATGATTTTGTATTTTTCGTATATTTGAGAGATTTTCATTTGAAGTATTTGTCGGGGTGCTGGGAATTGAACCCAGTCCGGACGCACCCCATGCGCCCATTCTACCGGTAAACTACACCCCGTCGGCCTTTCTAACTTTCTTTTGGAAAAAGAAAGTTAGGCAAAGAAAAATAATAACAAATAGTATTTTATCATTTAACTCTTAACTTTTCTGGATTTTTTGAAGAATTTCTTTTCTCAGCCAGAGCCTATCAGTTATTCCTATATCTCCGTTAAATTTTGCACCGATTTTCTTCTCCAATAAACTTTTAATTTCTAGGTTTTTAGTGAATAAGTAGTTTTTACCCTCACTTATACTTGGTGAAGTCATGAACCATTTTTCTTTACCATAGCTCTCTAGAGTTTCCTGAATTTCTTTAAAATGACCTTCTATAAATTTTTTACTATTCCAGAATTCGAGTTGTCCAATTACAATTTCTTTTCCCGCTTCTCCAGTTCCTTTGGTGTCTTCCAAAATTGATTTTCGGGGATTTGTAAGAGCCTCTTTTTCCTGTTCTTCGAAGTATTTTCCTATCCAACTTTTAGGTAGATTTGTAAAATTTGTCAGTTCTCTATAGGCTTTTTTTATCTCTGTCTGTAGTTACCATCGCATTAAAGTTTAGGGTGTTGGAGATAATTGCGGTGGATAATAAATTACCACTCATTTCCGAAATTTCATTCGATTTTTTTCTCTTAACATATTCCTCCCAAATTAGCGTTGCACAAGCTCCGACCATCTCTGTTTTTGCACCATCTCCTAATTTCTTTTCCCAGTAATCTTTAAATCCGGGTCTGTGATCATAAACCTCAATGACGTCATTTTCTTTTACGAAATTGGCAAAAAATTTGGGTTCAGAAATATCAACAAGTGCATATTTAGCATTTTTTGTTGTCGGTGTTTTTAGGAATTTAAGATTCCAGGATTTTATTTCATTTGTAATACTTTTGTTTAAAGGTCCTGGTAAAACTGCTTCGGCATCTTTACCTTCAAGTCTAAGAAGTTCAGTATAGGCAATAGCACAAGCGAGTGCATCAATATCCGTAAAAGGTTGCCCTGTCGTTACAATAATTTTTTCCATCTAAATATACTTTCTCTCTTCAAGGAAATTTTTGACGATATTAAATATCTTCTCGTGACCTTGTGTGTTCGGGTGGCCGCCGTCGCTCAACAATTTTTTATAGTCATTGTCATAAAACAGATAAAATAATTCTACATAATCAACTTTATTTTGTTTGCAAATATTTTTAACTAGCTCGTTATATTTACGAATATTGTAATTTCTCCATGATTCACTTGGGCTCCATGGCATTGGGGTTACTTTTGACTCTTCCACGGGAGTTGGGCCTGTTATTAATATTTTTTTCGAATACTTTTTAGCCTTTTTAAGTAGAAGTTGGATATTTTTCTTACTTTCCTTTATGGGTATTTTATTTTTCCCGTTAATTAGTATTGAGTCATTCAGTCCGATAGAAATAATTACAACCGTTTCTTGGCTAGTCCAGTTTCTTGGTCTTGTTTCATTGTCAAACCTGTCAATTATTTCTTTAGAAGTATCTCCGGAAATACCCAGATTATAAACTTTCAAATCGTGTTCTAGTTTTTCGTTAATTGATTTATCCAATAGATATTTTTTGAGTCTATCGGCCCAGCCTCCCTTAGTGTCATAAAAGCCAAAAGTAATGCTATCGCCGAAAACTAAAATATTCGCCATGAGGCAATTTTAGCATAGAATCCATGAGCACTGAGAAAAGAATTTACTGAAGTTGACTTCACTAGATTTTTAAATAAAAGCGGATAAAATTGTGTGTATGTCAATTGAAATTGATCTGCATCAAATACAAAAGGATGTTTTGGTTTTTCTACTTTTTAAACGACAAGAAAATTTTTCCGGTTTAAACAGAACTGGTGTCCCAAGTGATCAATTCAATTTCCATTTAAGAAGACTTATTGAATTGGGTTTAGTGAAGAGGTCTAAAAACAAAACGTACAGGTTAACACCGAATGGTAAGGAGTTTTCAAATCGCTTAGATACCGAGAGTCGGACTTACGAAAAACAGGCAAAAATTGGTGTTCTTATTTGTTGTGTTCAAGAATTTGGGGGCGAGACTAACTATCTCATACAACAACGATTAAAAGAGCCTTATTTTGGATTTTACGGATTTTTAACAGGAAAAGTTAGGTTGGGTGAAACAGTTTTTGAAACTGCCTTAAGGGAACTTAAAGAGGAGACTGGCTACGCTGGAAAAGTAAAACTTGTTGGTATCAAACATAAAATGGACTACTCAAAAGATGGTAATCTTTTAGAGGATAAGTTCTTTTTTGTCATGAAGGCAACAGATATAAAAGGAAATATGACGAAAAAATTTGAGGGAGGAAGAAATATTTGGGCTACTGAGAAAGAAATTTTCAAACTTCCAAATTTATTTGATGGAGTAAAAGATACTCTCGATCTCGTAAAACAAAATAAAGTTACCTTTTTAGAAAAACAGTACAAAATATCAAAATTCTAAAAAAAAGCTACCAGGCTTTAGCTAAATAGATTGTAGTAACAAGTGAGACAACAGTGACACACTGCCATATAATTTGATGGATAAACCAAACTGAGTCGTTGTGAAAGTATTTATGAAACCAAAATTTTTCAGGAGGATTTCTGTTTATAATTGAGAATTGCTGGTTTATCCAATAAACAGTTTCTCCGACACTTCTTACTACCCAAAAAATGGAAATTATTAATAGGAAAAAGATCCAGTCATTAACTATAAGGGTCATTAGCGAAACGACAAACCAGAAGAGTCCAAAGATGACTGCATCTCCCCATACGAATATTCCTAATGGTAGGAGATAGGGAGTTATTCCAAAAGCACTTCTTTTATCTTTGGATTCAAGAATGCCCTTTATGCAAAAAAGTAATGAAACCGTCCCCCAAACTATAACTACATTTACCTGCCAGTCTGACATAAAAAGTAATACTTATCGGATAAAATCTTATTGTATTTTAATATACTTTATGTTAAGAAGTAACCATGGCACGGCATAAGAAAGAGGAGGTAAAAGCTCCGGAACCGCAAACTGAGACTTCAGGAAAACTTGCGGCCATAAGACTTGCGATGGACCAGATTGAAAAGCAATACGGCAAGGGATCCATTATGAAATTGGGTGACAGGGATGAACGTTTGAAAGTTGACACGATTCCGACCGGTTCAATTGCTCTTGATCTGGCTCTGGGTGTTGGAGGGCTTCCAAGAGGGCGAATTGTCGAAATCTATGGGCCGGAAGCTTCGGGTAAAACCACTATTGCTTTGTCTGTCGTCGCAGAGGCGCAGAAAAAGGGTGGTCAGTGTGCATTTATTGATGCCGAGCACGCACTCGACCCTGAATGGGCAGAAAGGATTGGAGTTAATCTCGATGACCTTTTAATGAGTCAACCCGACACTGGCGAACAAGCTTTGGAAATAACAGAAACTTTGATTCGTTCCGGAGCATTGGACGTTATTGTTGTTGATTCAGTTGCCGCTCTTGTCCCGAGAGCTGAGCTTGAAGGAGAAATGGGAGATGCGGTTATGGGAATGCAGGCCCGTCTTATGAGCCAAGCTTTGAGAAAGTTGACAGGA
>MGHI01000017.1 GCA_001793155.1 Candidatus Woesebacteria bacterium RIFCSPLOWO2_01_FULL_39_61 | reverse complement strand
CCTAACAGGAGGTCGTTTTCTTTGCAATGGCTTCGTTTTTACCTGTACTGAAGAAATACTCTGATGTAAACTAATTCGCTGATACTTTAAGACTAGATACGCAAGCATGTTATATAACTACTCGCATGCTAAATTACATTGTGTGCGAGATTAAAAAAATCCAGAACCAAGAAAGAATTGGGGGGTAAAATTAATTTCTACAAGACTGTACTATGCTAAAGGAACATCACCTTGGGAATAGTTGAGGTTGTGTTCTTTATAAAAAATGCCTACCCCGCTACCTAAATATTCAAGTATTTTTTCACCCTGTTTTTTTTCGATTCCCGGTTTTACCTCAAAAGACGGTGCAATACCAAGAGTGCCAAATAAGTTAACATCACTAATACTAACATCTACATAACCCGTAGGTATTCTCCTAACTGGCTTAATAATCCCCCCCCTTTCAATAAAGGCTCCAGCCATAGCTCCCTCGGCTTCAGGACTATTGATAAAAACTACGGCATATGCGACATTTAGCAGCCTTGATACTGGTTGTTCCAGATACTCAACAGTTCCCTCTTCCCTTTGTCTGCCTACCGGTGCTGCGAGTTCAACCAGTGCTAAACGTTGTTTAAGACCTGGCTCTTCGCGTATTTCGGACCGCCCCTCCTCCCACTTTTTAGTTGTAGCTCGCCAAATCTCCATAACCATAGTTTTACCTCTGTTACCCAAACCAATACCCTTGTCTTTTAGGTGTTGTTCGAATTGGGGTGAATTCAGACCTTGTTCTATCACTGAAAGAATTTCTTCACTTTCATCTTCAAAGATATTAACTTGAACATCTAGTGGATTTGAGGGCTGCAGTTCCTCAGGAATAGTTGTAGGTTGAGTCTCATCTGCCATATTCCTTATAATAGCAAATTTGCTATTAAACTTCCAAAGCCTATGCGTGCAATGTCTTGACAAAAGAAAGTGTATATAGTATTTTCAATATCACACCTGTAATAGGCGTGAATTATAAATTTTTAATAATGTCTAATTTAATGAAAATCGTTAATACAAATAACCCGGTAACTTCCGGGCAAGTTTTCGTGGCTATTTTTGCCACGGCCTCTGTAGTCAAGGAAATTACGTCTTTTAGCCTCCTTTGAAGACAATAGCTGTGGTAAAAACCACAGCTTAATAAATCAAATTTAAGTACTCGCACTTTAAAAAAGGAGGTTTGTAATGGCCAAGAAACTTTGGAAGCTATTAGCAGCTTTCCACAAAACGTTTCTTTGGTTTGTAGTCCTTCTTATCGTTTACGAGGGGTTACAAATCCTTGACAGCTATGTGATCAGCCTTGTTATAAATCTTTTTGGCGAAAAAGCCCAAAACCTTGTTTGGATAGGCTTGATTTTAGCCTTAGTGATTTACGACGAGGTTTTTGCAAGGCTTGATAACGCAATCGACTGGCATATAATACTGCGCCAGCTCTATCCGATCTACCGATATTTAAAAGTCAGTGCCCTGGCTAAATTTCTTGATCTCGATATCAAATGGCACAACGAACACAACTCTGGAAGCCTGGTTGGCAAAGTAAATAACGGAGTAGACAAAGTCCAACAAATTATCGAAGGCTTAAGCTGGGAATTCGTACCTACTTTGATCCAGACTTTTCTCAGCCTAATTCCTCTTCTTATATTCAGCCCTCTAATTACATTAGTAGCTGGTGTCGCCCTGACCTTATTTATGTGGCTGACACTTATATCCAACAGGCAAAGAATACCCCTTAGAAAAGTGAGACACGACTACTATGAGGAAGAGTGGCACGCAAGTATCGAAAGCGTACAATCCATCGAGACGTTAAAGACCTTCACCCAAGAGGAAAAAACGTTGGAAGATTACTCAAAAATACATAACGAAATAGTTAATTTGGGTGAAAAAGAGCTCAAAATCGGTATTTATTATAACCGCCAGAGAATTAGGATACTTTCCCTAGCCCGAAGATTAATCTTAGTAATCTGGGTTTGGCAACTTTATCAGGGAACACTGACAATTGCCGATTTGGTATTCGTCAATGTTTTAACCGAAAGGTTATTTCACTCTTTCTGGAGATTCGCAAGAATTTTTGACCGCGCTTCCGAGGCCTCTGAAGGAGCAACAAGATTAGCTAATTTATTATCGGCTAATCCGGAAATATGCAGCTCCTCCGGTGAACAGAAAGTCACACTTCCCGTCGGCATAGAACTAAAAAATGTCAGTTTTACCTATAACGGAAGCTACAAACCAGAAACAGGCGCAATCCACGACTTGAATTTAGTAATCGATGGGGGTTCAATCGTCGCCTTAGTAGGCCCTTCGGGAGCCGGAAAAACGACAGTAAGAAGACTCGTGACCAGGCTCATGGAAATCCACTCTGGAGAGATTTTGGTTGGAGGAATAAATATTAAGAATTGGCCTCTAAAACAGCTTCGGGGCTTATTTTCTTATGTTCCTCAAGGAGACGATGTCGCAATCCACTCAAAAACTATAAGAGAAAATATCAGCCTGCCAACTCCGGATGCCTCTATCGAAGAAGTGATAGCGGCTGCCAAACTCGCAGGAATTCATGAGTTTATTTCGCTAGAGTTACCCGAGAGCTACGAAACTCTGCTTGGAGAAAGAGGGAAAAAGCTCTCCGGAGGCCAAAAACAAAGAGTGGCTTTAGCCCGGGCCATACTGGCAGATAGGCCAATTCTTATACTTGATGAGGCAACAAGCTCGGTCGACGCGATAACCGAAAAGGAAATCCAGGAAAAAATGCGGACGATTCTTAAAGGAAAAACCGCGATTGTTATTGCGCATCGACTCTCAACCATCTGGGATATTGCAGATAAAATCGTGGTATTAGACAACGGATCCAAGGTGGAAGAAGGAACACACCGGGAACTAATGAAGTCAGGCGGTCTTTATGCCAAAATGGTCCAATTACAAACCTAGATCTAAGTGCACACCAGGCACTGTTTTTTAATTTAAAAAGAACAGATAAGTCCTGGTGTTTTTTTATTCTTTGTTCACTGAATCCTTTTAAAAGTCTAAGCATGAGGTATCAGTTAAACTTTTTAGGTTTCTGAACTTTCCGGAAGGCAAGCCCAAAGAATAGAACTGCAAGAAATAATGTATCAAAAGGTATATATCTCTCATAAGTTTCCGTGAGTTTGAGTTCGTACGGCACGACCGTGGGAGAAGGATTTCTAATATCGAACGCTTTGGCCATATCCACTTCCTCTTTTTCGAAGTACAAATATCTTGGGAAAAGGGCGGGTGTGAAATATATATCCAATCTAGCACTATAAAAACGCATAGATTCTATAGAATATTTTGAAGGTTCAAGATAATCTAAATATGGGTGACTGGTCATTACTACGACCGCCAATGAGAATATAAAAAAGAGTAATCCTAGTAGGAAAAGAACAACGATCGCTATTCTCATTATTATAATTTAGCACACTAACCCACATCCTAACAAAAAGTTTTACTTAGTCTTGAAAATTTTGCGACAAACTACATCTTAATCTCAATGGAGACGCCTGCGGGGAGCTCGAGATTGGAGAGTGAATCGATTGTGCGCGAAGTCGGTTCAATAATATCTACCAAGCGTTTGTGAACTAAAATTTCAAAATGCTCCTGGGCGTCTTTATCGGTAAAGGGAGATTTTAAAACGGGAATTACAGTACGTTTTGTGGGTAGAGGTATGGGGCCTTTAATTTTCGCTCCTGTTGCCATGGCGGAATCCAGTATCTTTAACACAGCCTCATCGATCACTCGGTGATCGTAGCTTTTGAGCTTAACTCTGAGTCTTTGTGCTGCCATGCTCTTCAAGGTGCAAAAAAAATCCCAAGTTGGCTTGGGAGTTCGCTAACGAGTTATGCGATTATTTTGGTAATGACACCTGCACCAACTGTGCTTCCACCCTCACGGATTGCAAACCTAAGGCCTTCCTCCATTGCAACCGGCTGAATGAGTTTAACTTTCATTTTGGCGTTATCTCCGGGCATAACCATTTCAATTCCTTCGGGTAAAGTTACGTCGCCTGTAACATCGGCTGTTCGGATGAAAAACTGCGGTTTATAACCTGTAAAAAACGGTGTGTGGCGTCCGCCTTCCTCTTTGCTCAAAATATAAACTTCTGCCTCAAAATCCTTATGAGGAGTAATTGATCCCGGTTTGGCCAAAACTTGTCCGCGTTCTATATCATCCTTTTCAATACCTCTTAAAAGTACGCCGACATTGTCTCCCGCAACTGTTTCATCGAGGGTTTTTCTGAACATTTCCAGGCCCGTAACTACCGTCTTTTTGGTGTCCCTAAGACCAACCATTTCGACTTCCTCATTCACCTTCAATTTTCCGCGCTCGACTCGCCCTGTGGCAACAGTCCCTCTTCCTTTTATAGAGAAAACGTCCTCGACACTCATTAGGAAAGGTTTTTCAATGTCTCTTTTTGGCTCAGGAATATACTCATCTACCGCTTTCATAAGTTCCAGAACCTGTTTTTCGGCTTCAGCGTCGCCTTCCATTGCCTTAAGTGCAGAAACTCTTACAATAGGAGCTTTGTCGCCGGGATATTGGTATTTCTTAAGTAAATCGCGGATATCGGCTTCTACCAATTCAATAAGTTCAGGATCATCGACAGCGTCTACTTTATTGAGAGCAACGACTATTGCAGGAACGTTAACTTGGCGGGCTAAGATTATGTGTTCGCGGGTTTGAGGCATCGGGCCATCCGGAGCAGAAACCACCAAAATTGCGCCATCCATCTGGGCTGCTCCCGTAATCATATTTTTTATGTAATCTGCATGACCCGGAGCATCGATATGCGCATAATGCCTTTTATCTGTTTCGTATTCTACGTGGGTGATATTTATAGTTACTCCTCTTTCCTTTTCTTCTGGAGCATTGTCGATTTCGTCGAATTTGTACGCTTTGGTTTTATTACCCGGTTGTTTAGATAGAACGGTGGTAATGGCCGAAGTAAGAGTGGTCTTTCCATGATCAACATGACCGATGGTCCCGACGTTTACGTGCGGCTTTGTTCTTTCAAATTTTTGTTTTGTTTCGCCTGCCATGTTTTTATTATACGAATTTTTTAGACAAATTTAAACCACGCTAAGCGTGGTAATGTTGGTATTATATAAAGTGCTCGTTTGTTATGTCAAGATTGAATTTGAAATTAGTCTTTAGTACCTGACTTTAGGGAAATCAGGCTGTTCGTAATGTTTACCGGCACTTCATCATAATGACTGGGCTCCATATAAAACGTTGCTCTTCCCTGGGATATTGAACGTAATTTTGTCGCGTATCCGGCAAACTCGGCCAGAGGGGCTTGGGCCATGATTGCGGTAAACATTCCTCGCTTTTCCGTACCCTGAATCTGGGCGCGTTTGCTCGATAGATCTCCGATTATATCTCCCATAAACTCATCTGGCGTGGTCACCTCTATCTTCATAATCGGTTCCAAGAGAATTATGTCGGCTCTTTTGGTCGCTTCCTCGACGGCCAAAGATCCAGCTATTTTAAAGGCAATTTCGGATGAGTCAACCTCATGATAACTTCCGTCGTATACAATAACTTTGATATCCGTCATAGGGTATCCCGCCAAAATTCCCTGTTCCAATTTTTCGCGAACACCCTTTTCAATTGCCGGAATAAACTCAGAAGGAATCGCGCCTCCTTTGATTTCAGATTTCCATTCGTATCCTTCACCCCTGCCTTTGGGTTCGACTCTTATCAAACAATGTCCGTATTGTCCTCGGCCTCCAGTTTGTCTTATATATTTACCTTCTCCAGCCCCCATCTTCTTTATTGTTTCTTTGTAAGCCACCTGTGGAGCGCCGGTGGTTGCATCGACATTAAACTCTCTCTTCATTCTATCCACCAAAATTTCAAGCTGCAGTTCTCCCATTCCCGAAATAATTGTTTGACCGGTTTCAAAATTCGATTTTATTCTGAAGGTAGGGTCTTCGTCGGAAAGCTTTTGCAAAGCCAGCCCCATCTTCTCC
This sequence comes from Candidatus Woesebacteria bacterium RIFCSPLOWO2_01_FULL_39_61, assembly GCA_001793155.1. GTDB lineage: Bacteria > Patescibacteriota > Microgenomatia > UBA8517 > UBA8517 > WO2-FULL-39-9. The sequence continues at coordinate 3,206 of MGHI01000017.1, read as the reverse complement.
TGATCTGATTTTGTCGCCGGCTCAATTGCCAGTGAAATTACGGGGTCCGGAAAACTTATTGATTCAAGTAAGATTGGATGCCCGAGATCAGTTAAAGAATTACCAGTTGTGGTATCCCTGATTCCGACTACCGCCACTATTTCACCGGCATAGGCCTCTTCGATAAGTTCTCTTTGATCGGCGTGAAGAAGCACTAGTTTTCCAATTCTTTCTTGAGCTTGCTTTGTGACATTATATACAGGCTGACCGGCTTTAATTACTCCCGAATAAACACGAACGTATACCAAGCGGCCAACGTGCGGGTCGGTTACCACTTTAAAGGCCAGTCCACAAAAGGGTTCAGAATTTTTGGGTTCTCTTTTTTCCTTATCGCCCGTTTTAGGATTAATTCCTTCAACAGGAGGAACATCCAAAGGCGAGGGTAGATATTCAACAACCGCATCCAGTAGAGTTTGGACTAAAGCCGTTCTATTATCTCCACCAAGTATTGGGAAAAACTTCCCGGAAATTACACCTGCTCTAATCGCTTTTTTGATGTCAGCTTCATCTAACTTCTTACCGTCAAGATATTTTTGCAGGGTGTCGTCGTGATACTCGGCAACGGCCTCGACTAACTCGTTTCTATATTTATTGGCAGCTTCCAAAACGTCAGCAGGAATTTCTTCCTCTGTAAGCTTATTATCCTCGACGACTTTATAGGTATAAGCCTTCATCCGAACCAAATCGACTATACCTCTAAGGTCGTGCTCTAAACCTATCGGATATTGGACCGGAACTGCATTGGCTCCCAATCTCTCTTTAATCGATTTAATGCTGCCTTCAAAATCGGCTCCTATCAAATTCAGCTTATTTAATATACAAATTCGCGGAACTTTATAGCGGTCAGCCTGGCGCCAGACGGTTTCGGACTGCGATTCAACTCCTGTTCGGCCGTCAAAAACCATAACAGCACCATCAAGTACCCTTAAAGATCTTTCTACTTCTGCGGTAAAATCAATGTGACCCGGAGTATCGATGATATTTATTCTGTAATGTCCGTTCTCAACAGAAGATGCAGTTTGAAGATCCCAAAAAGTCGTGATAGCAGCGGATACTATCGTAATTCCGCGCTCGCGCTCCTGTTCCATCCAATCGGTTGCGGTCGTACCTTCATCAACCGATCCTAATTTATAAGTCTTACCAGTTTCGAAAAGAATTCTTTCCGTTGTAGTTGTTTTTCCGGCATCAATATGGGCAATAATCCCGATATTTCGGATTTTTTCCATAGGAAGATCCCTATCTTCCGTCTTAGTTACAATTAGAGATGCTTTTTTCTTTTGAACCTGTCCTGCCATTCATCATTGCTCAGCTTACGTTTACGTTCCTCACAAGCTCGGAACTTTCAGCATTTGCTGGCAACTCCTCTCAAAATTGTGAAACAATTTGTTATTATATTTGCTTACGCAAATTTGTTTTTTTATAAATTCTAATTTAACACAAAAAACCGCCTCCCAATGGAAGCAGTTTTGTAATTGTATCAAGCTTGAACCTTCAAATCAATGACACAAAAAAACCACCCCTGGAATTAACAGAAAAAAATATCTGTAACCCAGAAGGGGTGGTAATCACTATGCTCTTTTTAAAAAATGGAGGGCTACTCGATTTTTGATTTATCATTCGGCCAAAAGTAACGACGACCCCGCCAGATCCAGATAGAAAGCAAAAGTGCCAGGATCGATCCGATTGTTAATACCAGAGAGCTAATCAGGGCAAAAGCAAGTAGAACTTGTTCGTTCTCGTTTCGAGCGACTCCAACCCAAATTAACCAAATGGCTACGCCATCTGCAACGATCGCAGCAAGCAGGACGGCAATATTTATTACCAGTCTCCTTTTGAAATTCATTTCAAGTCTCCTTATCTATGGAAGATCGTCTTAAAAACGGCGAATAATAAAGCTCCGCCAATCGAAAAAAGTGTAAGCCAAAACGATCGGATTTACAGCCAATTGAACCTCCTTTTTGAATTGTTTAAGAGCAAAATATTTATTTTTAGACTTGAAAAGTAAGCTTTTTACTTTTAGTCTTTACTGAATCTGAAGTATCCCAAAAGTTAGAGGTAAAGTCAAGCTATGGGATGTTACCACCTGAAGTGAGCAAATGCACGATTGGCCTCGGCCATTCTCTCTACGTCGGTTTTCTTTTTTATCGCTCCGCCTTCCATTTTGGTTGCGTCGATAATTTCAGCCGCCAGCTTTTCAGCAAAGGTGTGGTATTCGGAATTTAATCTTTTAGCCGCAGCCGCAATTAGCCAACGGATTGCCAGACTTTCGCGCCTCGTTCCTTTAACGGGCGAGGGAACCTGATATGCAGCTCCGCCGACGCGCCTTGCCCTAACTTCCATTGTGGGCTTGATATTTTCCAAACCTTTACTGAAAACTTTTAAAGGCTCCTCATTGGTTTTATCTTTTATTAAATCAAGTGCTTTATATACCTGACTTTGGGCAACGGATTTTTTTCCATCCAACATAACCCGATTTACAAGCTTGGTAACAACCCTACTTTTATATAACGGGTCTGGATCAATTTTTCTTAAAAGATTTTTCTTTCTTCTTGGCATATAATTAATTAGGTTGTAGGAGCTACCGGTTGGGGTGCTGGAGTTTCGGCTTTAGAAACAGCCACTCCACCTTTTTTCGTTCCATATTTACTTCTCGAAGACTTCCTGCCAACAACTCCTGTAGTATCATACTTACTTCTAATAACTTTGTATTTAATACCAGGTAAATCTTTTACCGTTCCTCCTCTGACCATAACAATAGAGTGCTCTGCAAGCTCATGACCCTCTCCGGGAATATAAGCTGTAATTTCCTGCTTATTTGATAGCCTGACACGGGCGACCTTTCTTAACGCAGAATTGGGCTTCCTCGGAGTCATAGTTCTGACCTGAATTACAACACCCCGCTTTGCGGGAGACGAGTAATCAGCAAACCTCCTATCCTTAGCGTTGAACCACCTGCGAAGGGCGGCTTTGGTAGTTTTTTTAGCTATCTTTTTTCTTCCTTTACGAACCAGTTGTTGAACGGTTGGCATAACGTGACGAATTTTATCACGAGCATCGGCGAGTGACAAGCTTTTGTCCTGGCTGACCACATCGGTAACACTTTGTAAAAGTTCTGTTGAGCATATTCTAAAGGCGTCAGATAATCAAGAGACTCATGCGGTCGGTAG
>MGHI01000016.1 GCA_001793155.1 Candidatus Woesebacteria bacterium RIFCSPLOWO2_01_FULL_39_61 | reverse complement strand
TACATTGTTTCCGAAGGTTATACTTTCCTCGACCATTTTTGCTATTGCGGAATTATCGGTGTTCTTTTAAGAAGCTGACTTTGAGTTTCTTCCAAAATTGACGCTATCCACTCTCCGATCAGAGGCAAACCTCCAAGCTTTCTGAGAACCAGTACCAAAACCGAAGATATAAGTACAAAACCGATAGTGACTCCAACAGCCCAGCCCACTCCGGCAATAACTCCCTCCTTAAAAAGTTCGTTATAAGGAATATAAGCGATTTTTAAATTCTTAAGCGTATCCAGTTTAAAGAATTTTTTTGTATCCTCAAGACGGCTTTGGTGCCTTTCTTGAAGATTTTTAAACATTACGGGCATATTTGTTAAGTGGACCCGGGGGGATTTGAACCCCCAACCCCTTGACTGCCAGCCAAGTGCTCTGGCCAATTGAGCTACAGGCCCTCACCTTTATCAAACTTTCTTTTTGAAAAGAAAGTTTGTCTAAGAAAATTATAAAACAAATATTTTTTTATGGCTGAACAAGAAACTTATCACTCCGCTGTTCCTCCTATCAAAATTCCTGACGGAATTTTGTATATACTTAAGTATAATAGCAAAATATCCTTGTCGTTAAAAGTTTCTTAAAAAATGGCGAAACATAAAGCTACTAAAATAGAAAACAGACTGGTAAGATTGCTGAAAGAAAAAATATTACTTTTTGTCGTATTTATAACCGGAGCTTGTGTTTTGGTTATAGAAATCGTCGCAACCCGAATCTTGGCCCCTTTCTTCGGAAATACAATTTATTCAGTCTCGAGCATTATCGGTGTTGTTCTTGCGGCTCTATCATTCGGTTATTATTTCGGCGGTCATTATGCAGACAAGTTTCCCTTTGCGAAGAATTTTTATAAAATTATTTGGCTTGGAGGTTTGGCCACTCTATTTTTGGAGTTATTAACCTCGCTAGTATTACCGAAGGTTGCCTACTTTTTACCGCCTATTTACGGACCCCTTATCGCCTCTATATTTCTATTTTTACTGCCAAGTTTTTTATTGGGAATGCTATCTCCTTTTGCGATTAAGCTTCAGGAAGTAAGATTTCCAAAGTATGGTGTCGGAAAATTATCCGGTGAGATCTTTTTTGCATCAACTTTGGGAAGTATTATCGGAAGTATTGCTACGGGTTTTTATTTGATTCCTCGCTTCGGAATAAACACAATAGTAAACGCTGTAGGAATCACCCTTATTATAATAGGATTTACTGGGTGGTTCACTTCTGAAGTAAAAAAAAACAATAATTATAAAATAAGAAGTTTACCGTTTTCGCTTTTTATCAGTTTACTGGTAATAAGTACTGTTTTATCGCTTCCGAAATTTTCCTCGTCCAAAATATTGTATTCAAAAGACGGTATTTACGAGAAAATAGTAGTTTACGATACCTTTTTAAAAGGTAGGCCTGCGAGGTTGCTTGCCCAAGACGCCGGTCTTTCCAGCGGAATTTATCTTGACTCAAAGGAACTTGCTTTTGACTATACGAAATATTACGTTTTGTATAAAGTATTTGGCGTGGATGTTAAAAAAGCATTGTTCATAGGCGCCGGTGCATATACTACGCCAACTGCGTTGATTAGGGAATTACCCCATGTTGAAGCCGATGTAGTGGAGATTGAGCCATCGCTTTATAATATTTCTAAAAAATACTTCAGTACGGTCGAAGACAAAAGATTAGTAAATATTGTCAAAGACGGAAGAAGATATTTGTTTGATACCGATAAAAACTATGATTTAATTTTTGCGGACGCCTACTCCACTATATACTCTATTCCCGTCCACATGACGACTGAAGAATTTTTTCAACTTGCGTACAGTAAGCTTAACGATAATGGTATCATTCTTGCGAACATAATCGGAGATTTGGGTAGAGGTAATCGATCTTTAATATTTTCGGAAATAAAAACGTTTAAAGAAGTGTTTCCACACAGCTATTTCTTCGCAGTCGAGGATCCCGGCCTGACCTCCCCTCAAAATATTATTTTTGTAGGCTATAAAGGGAGTAATGAAGTTGATTTCGGCAGCAAAAATATTAAAGCAAATAAGGATGAGATTATTGCAAATTTAGACAGTAAACTTATCGATTTAAAACGGTTTAATTTATCGAATTACTCAATCTTGACCGATAATTATTCTCCTATAGAGACACTTGCCGCACAGGTACTAAAAAGTAATTACCAGGATAGAACTTCTGGTATTGATTCCGGTCAGGTGTTTAATTTGATTAGTCAAATGGTCGGTTATGGATCAAGGTACCTTGGATCCAAGGCTCACACCAAAGTTACCGAGATGTTGGCAGGTGAAATGAAGGTACTAAGCGATGAAGTAATAGCACAGAGATGGAATTTTAAAGGCAGGGGTGACGAGTACCAGCTTGTGAATATAATCGGTAGGATTAATCCAGACGCAAAAAAGAGAGTTATATTGGCCACACATTACGATAGTAAGAAATTCGCAATTTTGGATAGGGAAAATTCCGACAAACCTGTGCCCGGAGCCAATGATTCTGCAAGCGGCGTTGCATTACTTTTGGAAATTGCAAGATTCATTGGATTAAATCGCAAGAATTTTGATTTGGGATACGATTTTGTATTCTTTGACGGTGAAGAAGGCGATCCCAATGGAACGACGTCTGAATGGAAACCTTTGGGGTCAAACTTTTTTTCCGACAATATTAAAAGTTTATACCCGGATAAACTACCCGAAGTTGCAATGGTTGCCGATATGGTTTGTGATAAAAACTTTAATATTTATATGGAGAAATATTCGGAAGCAATTGGAAACCCGTATGCAAGTAAGTTTTTTGATTTAGCCGCGAAACTCTATCCTCAGAATTTTTCAAAAACGGTGAATGTCTCAATTAAAGACGATCATATCCCCCTGGCCAAAGCAGGAATACCTGCATTTTTACTTATTGATTTTGACTACCCTTATTTTCATACCACCCAGGACACTTTGGATAAATGCTCGGAAGAGAGTTTGGGAAAACTTGGAAATTCAATCCTCGAGTTCCTAAAAACCCTGAATTAAAGTTTATTCAAAAAAACTCACTGAGATTTTGATAGGAAGAGTTGGCTATAAAGTGAAATATTGAAGATACATCGGAAGAAAACGGTAAAGTCAAACTCTGACAAGTGGACGGTAAGGGACTCGCCGTGCAGAGTATGAAATACCTTAATTTGCGCTATTGAGGACCGAACCGCAAACGATCGAAGTGAGTGGACGGTAAGGGACTCGAACCCCTGACCTCTTACACGTCAAGTAAGCGCTCTAGCCAACTGAGCTAACCGTCCTCAAATTTTCCTTATTATATCAGATCCCGAGAAAACTCTGCACTTAAATTTGGGGATAACCTTTTCGACTTACTTTAAATGGAAAGAAGATCATAATCCCGGTATTCTACGTCACTTTTTTGATTACTCTTTGGACTCTTGATTACTTTCGTCGACCTTTTGCGGGCAAAAGCTTTCTTAATAGCGATCCGAGCCAATATATGTAAGGGATCTGCAACTGTCAGAGTTTTGAACCGACGATTAGCCAACCCCAGAGAAATTTCAGTGCATCCGGCAATAATCAGTTCGGCTCCGTTTTCGGTGCACCAAGTTACTGCCTTATCCAAATTATCTAAAGCAGTCGTTGAGAGCTCTGTTCCCGTCGATTTTATTCCGTATTCCCTATTATAAATCGCTTCCATCACCGACTGTTGAATATCCGGATGATTTAAGGGAGTTACCTGCTGAATCCCCATTTTTCTAAGTGCTTCCTGATAAAGATTTGCCTTCAGTGTTCCGTCAGTTGCCAATACCCCCACTTTCTTAACTGAAGGATAGTTGTTCTTTACGTACTTTGCAGCTTCATCAATAAGCGAAATAACGGGAATATGAATGCATTTTTCGATTTCTTTCTTGTATGCATGTGCGGTATTGCAGGTCATAACAATGAAGTCCGCGCCCTGCCTTTCCAGGTTCTTAGAAAAATATAAAAGGTGTTTTAACGCGGAGGTACCTCCTTTTAAGGATTTGGTTCTGTCGGGAGTCGAGGTTCCGCTGATAACAAACCAAACAGGATAATCCTGATCGGTTTTGGCTCCCCGCCGGTTGCACTCCGCAATTAAAGCCTCCTCAAATTTGATGTGTGTCATAGGTCCCATTCCTCCCAAGATACCGAGGACGCTCGTTTGCTTTTTGGATAGTTTGTTTCTGACTATCATGATTTTGGCAGTGTTTTTTCTAATATTTTTTCCAGGTTTTTATGGGCTATTCGTTCAAGTTCATCTTTCTTAAGACCTAATTTTTTTGAAAGATGAGCTAGAAGTTTTGGAACATCGTTTACTTCCTCGAATTGCGGGATTAACTTTTCTGCAGTCATTGAGCCAAAGTCTGTGCCGATAATTACGTGTTTTACGCCGACAAGTTTAAGGGCATGGGCAAAGTGAGAAGCTACATCATCAATCGACGGATCTTTATCTATAAACTTAGGAACGCCGCAAATCCCCACCGCCCCTCCAGTTTGTGCAACTAGCTTGATAAGTTTATCGGGTACATTTCGCGGATGGTCGTATACTGTCCTGCACGCGGCATGAGATACTATTACGGGTCTTTCGGATACCTCAATTGCCCGGTAGGCGCTGACATCGTTCAGGTGTGATAGGTCGAGAATTATTCCTAAATCATTCATTTTCCTGATTGCTTTTTTACCGAGATTTGTTAATTTTCCATCCTCGTTGCAGCCACCTGCCAATTTGTTGTTGAAGCTCCAGGTTAATCCGATAGACCTCACTCCGAGATTAAAAAAAGTTTCCAGATTAACAAGTTCCGAGTCAATGGAATCCGCTCCTTCTATCGCGAGCAAAAAACTGAGTGTGTAATTAATAATATTTTTTAAGTCAGAACGATTTCTAATCAATTGAATTTTGCCTTTGGATTCAGCCAGAAGTTGATGGAAAAGATTTATCTGTTTTAGTGTCTCGTGTAAGTGGTTCGGGCTGGGAATAATATTTCCATTTTTATCTGTTGAAAAAGCGCAGCTTACTCCGAAAATCGCTCTTATTTCCCCTTGTTTAAGCCGGATAAAATCGCTTTGATTATTTACGGGCAACCCAAGGTTGTTCCAGCCCTCATGTAGGCCGTTTTTACGCCAAAAATCTCCGTGCGAAGCATAAAGAATAGCATCTGCGATATCCTGATGTGAATCAAAAGTATACATCTTAGTTCTTAAACGCTTCAATGAAATAAAGTCTTTGTTGCCATTTGCCGTTTTTCTTAAAAATTCTTACCTGGTTTTCTTTCTTACTTTTTTGTACCCAGAGTTCAATATATGGGTCATAGTAATCAGCCAGTGGGAGATCTTCAGTTCTCAGGATTTTCCACTTTTTCCAGTGCTTATCCATTAGCTCGACGGTTTGATTCCACCCTTGTTTTGATGTTGCGATAGTCACCATTCTTCCGCCGGTTTTTAACCAGCTGGATCCTTGTGTAATGACAGCATCAAGCACAAGCCTGCCGTCATTCCCCGCGAATTCCCACTCATCTCTCGACTTTCTGAGTAAATAATCGGGGGGTAATCCCGGAAATGTCGGCGGATTGGAAAAAAGTAAGGAGTAACCTTCCACGTCGTTTTCATCCATCCCGGAAAATAGATCAGAATACCGCACTTCCAAATTTTCCTGAGGTAAGCCGTTGAGTTTCCAATTCTCCTCTGTTAATTCGAGTGCAGCCATGTTGATGTCCAGAGCTGTAACTTTTGTTCCCCACATACCGCAGAGAATCGATAGAACGCCGCTCCCTACCCCGAGTTCCAGTACCCGAGGATTCGGTCTTGCTCCTTCTAAAATTAATTCACCCAATGCAATACCAAACCTGGTTGGCATCCAGACTTCGTTACTCTCCTTCAATTTAATTGTTTTATCTTTAATATGTATTTCCTGCATGTTTTAGAAATTAGTAAAAAACTTAAATATTTTAAAAAATGTTCCCCAAGATGGAAAAATATGAAAGTTCGTATAAACGCCGTAAGCTACGGCAGGAACATTCGTATTCTCCATCTTGGGGTTGCAGATCAAACTGCGTAGGTTAGAAACTAATATGCCCAGGGTTGGCACACGTATTGCGGTAAGCTAGCCACGAATGGCTCGCTGTCCGCCCAAAGCACTTGGAGAAGAGGCTTCAGACCGTTCCAGAACTGGTCGTCGACTTCAGCATCAATAATGATGCTATCGGGGTTCTGCACAGCCCAAAAGATCGTGGCTATGTACACGGCATTGTTGCCTACTGTTCTCATAAGCCCGGCATCGGGGTTGATCCTGTCGATAGTTTCGTACCAAAATCTGGTACCGACTCTTTCCCGGTAAATCCTTTGAGCTAGGTCCTGATTTGTCTGAGCTAACACCCATGAGGCGTCGAGGATTTCCGGTCCAACCAGGTTGGTCCAACGCACGGCGCGTATAGGCACCCTTAATTGGGGGTCTTCTTGGAGTGGCAGCAAAATCTCATTTGCAACAAGAGCGTAGCCGTACTCCATAGCCTCGGCAACCTCGTCATCGGTTCTTTCTGCGGTTTTTCCCCAAAGTCTGGTTTCGTGAGAAAACTTTTCTCCCAGTGACCTCTCAATTTGGCTAACATCCGGCCAAAAGAATGGGTGAAGACTCGATTTCAGAGCCTCGTGAGTGAGAAAATCACCTCCTGCGATAACAAACAAGACTTCGCTGATGTAATCCTGAGAATCAAGAATCAGATGACGGATGGCACTTCTTGCAGCCCTAGCCTTTTTGGGTTGTAAAGTTGAAGCTACATCAGTGTGGGGTGCGTTGAATGGTGCACAACCCATGATTACAAGGCGGGCTTTCCCACTTCCCGCTACGGTTGCCCGGTGAACTGCTTCGTGATCGCCAAAGATGGGAGTTTCCAGGTGGTACTTCAGGACGTCAGACAACTCGGGGGATCCAATTGACTGTCTGGCTTGCCATTCCCATTGTTTAAATTCCTCCGCATGCTCGGGAGCTGGATTGGCGGGATCAGGATGCCAAGGAGCATTAAACTCCGTTAAGCCGGGAATCCACAGTTTATAATTTTGTGCGAGTTGCAGTAGCGCTCCCGCAAATGTGGATTTTGTTCTGCCCTTTTTAGTAGGCTGAGGTCGGTCAAAATGACTTATTACCCCAATGGTAAACGGGGTGCTAACCCAGCTTGGCGCAGCAGGTGGTAGCCTGTGGCTGGCTGCTCTGACATAATGGCCGGAGCCTCCGACTATGGCGTTATGGCTATTGATGCCGAAAACTGCGATGTGAGTCTCGGATGGACTCTTTTCAGATCCTTTCAAGATCACAGTTTCGTAACCAGCCTCCTTTAAAACCCTAAGAGCCGAGACACCTTTTTCGTCAGCTTCATGACTTACAAACAGGGTATCCATCGTACACCTCCTTCGGTGTGTTCAGAGATTGGCACGACAAAAGCCGTGCAGGCGAGAAATTGTGTGCTCTTTCATTCTTGCTATTCGATTGGGCACAGACTGTTCTTTATTCATTACTTATAACAACATTAAAGTAAACCATGCTCGTAAGAGCGGGGAGCATGTTTTAAAGAACACTCCGTGCCCAATCTTATCTAACCTACATTGTTAATGTGCCTAAACTAAAAAACCTCTCGGTTTTCGAGAGGTTTAACGTATAAAAAAATACTTTATCTCATCACGTTAGACCTCCCCCTTTAAAAAGGAGGACGCTAACCATAATGATTACTCTATAATTCATGATTTGTAGTATTTTAAGAAACTTACCCGGCAAATGTCAACCCTTAAATATTTTTAAGAAATTCTATATTCGTTTTAATACCCTTTTCGAACATAAAGATAGATAGTTTTTCATTAGGAGAATGAAGACCGTCATCGGGTAAACCATAGCCCATGAGAACACAATCGATACCCAGGGTATTTTTGATTGCGGCAGCTGCACCGATCGTTCCCCCGGACAGTTCATAGATGGGTTTATTTCCAAACACTTTTTCATACGCTTTTTCTGCCGCCTTAAAATATTTGGATTTTGTTTCAAACAAGACAGACTCCGCAGTTGATAGTAGTTCAATTGTTAATTCAACTCCGTTGGGAACAATAGACTGAAGATAATTTTCGAATTGAACGTAAACATTGTCTGCCTTTTGATTAGGTACTATACGCATTGATATTTTTGCGTGGGCGCTACTTGGGATAATGGTTTTAGGTCCCTCGTTAGTGTAACCTCCCCAAATACCGTTCACATCAAGAGTAGGGCGAGTACCTGCCCTTTCGTTAACGCTAAAGTCTTTTTCTCCGGCGACTACTTCCGCTCCAGTTTCTTTAATAATCTCTTTATCGGTAAATGGTACTTTATTTAATTGAACTCTTTCTTCTTTATTAAGCACACGGACCGAATCGTAAAAACCAGGAATAAGAATATTTTGATCGTCGTCCTTTAATTTTGCGATAAGGTTTGCGACTATATTTATTGGGTTAAGGACATTGCCACCGTAAATTCCGCTATGGACGTCCCGGCCTAAAGTTTTAACTTTGACTTGTGTATATACAATTCCCCGCAAACCATAGTCTATTAGAGGTTGAGACTCTGTCAGACAATGTGTATCTGAAAGTGCGCAGACGTTTGCTGACAGTATTGCCCGGTTTCTTTCAATGAACTCGTCCAGGTTTTTGCTGCCGATTTCTTCTTCCCCTTCTATAATAAACTTCACGTTGACCGGCAGAATACCGCCCTGAGAGTGTACCTCCCTTGAAACGCTGGTGTTTTTCAGTAATTCTTCGATTGCGGCGATCCAAGTATAGAGTTGTCCCTTATCATCGGCTACTCCCCGAGCGTAGATATTGCCCGATCGTATTTCAGGTTTAAAGGGATCTGTTATCCATTGATCTAAGGGATCCGGGGATTGGACGTCATAGTGTCCGTAGATAAGAACCGTGGCTTTTTTATTTCCTGCTTTCAGGTTTTCCGCATAGACCACGGGATGACCTTCGGTCGGTAGTACTTCTGAATCAAAACCAAGCCGAGTAAATTTCTTCTGAAGCCAAACTGCGGCACTATTTATATCCTTTTTATGGCTGGACTGCGCTGAAATTGATGGAATTGATAGAAAGTCAAACAGTTCTTTGAGGTAGCTATTTGTATTCATGAGGGTATTGTAGCTTAAATAAATTTTAATATACAAGTTCGAAGCACGAAATTCGAAACAAATTCGAATATTTAATTCTAGAATTTGGAAATACAGAATCTAAATTTTATTTCGGATTTACAAATCAGCCAGCTGATCTTTGGAGATAATGCTCGCCCGAGAGAAGGTATTTTGCACCGTGTTTCTGGTAACGTGCTCCCCACGCATTTTTCTTGGCTGCCCTGCGGTTTACTGTATGAAGCCAAACCTGGGCTTCCTCGATTTTTCTTCTGAAAGATTTTATAAACTCGAGTAATTTTTCGAAAAAGATTACGTGGTATACTCCGGGCTCGATAGTTACCTGCATGACTGCGACTTGGGTTTCTTCGGCAAGTTGTTCGGTTTGTTCTGCAAGAATAAGGATTTCTTCCTGGATGGCTCTGAGCTGAAGTTTTAATTCGTTTTTCTTTTTTTCGGTTCTTGCTCTTTCTTCCTCGAGCAATTTTCTCTCCAAAGCTACCTGTTTTCTGATTTTTGTAATTTCTTCGTGACGGCCCGAAAGAACTTCGGTTAACTCAATTGCTTCTCCGGCTTCTATTTCACCGGAATATTTTTTCTCAGGAGTCTTTATACCGAAAAGCTGTTCTATAAAGTCCTCCGGAAGTCGTGCCGCTTCTTTTTTCATCTGATTTGCTGTTGAACTTCCGATTTCCTTTAAAGACTCCAGTGTATTTGCCCTTTGAAAAAGTTTTTGAGCCTTTGCTTTATTATTTTTATCCATATTACTATAGGGTTAATTATCCGAGAGTATTATACCAATATTATACTAATCTACGCAAGTGATGTAAGAATATCAAGTGCCTTTCTTCGCTTAAGGACAGATTCTACAACCTTTCTTTTTTGGGGTTCCCCAATTTCTTCGGCTAATTGTCTATCGGCGCTACTTACCTTTATAATCTCATTAATTTCTTTTTCCTCGACTTTTACATTTTCTTCTTCCGCCACCTTATTGAGAGTAAGTTCGAGTGCGATCGCTTCCTTCGCCTGTTTTTCGTAATCCGAGCGTAAATCCTCGGCTTTTTTTCCCGTTGAAGCCAGATATGCGTCCAGCGATAGTCCTAATTTTTCGATTTTTTCCAAAAGACGGCTGAGGCGTCCATTAACCTCTTCTTCGATTAATATTTTGGGAATAGTTAGATTAGTTGTTTCTAATAAAGTTTTGATTGCGATTTGTTCTTTTTCTTCTTTGGATAAGGGTTTGTCTTCCTTTTTGCTTCCCGGGGTCCAAATTTGATCCTTTTTACCACGCGCAAGCGTGGCCAAGCTTTGCTTTTGTCGAAGACTCAAGCTTTGCTTATAATCCCCGAGTTTAACTTCAGGAATTTCACAGGTGTCGGCTCTGATTTGCCAATCTTCTTCCTTATTTGCCTTGATAAGAGTGAATTTAGGATATATAGCCAGTTTTAAATTATGTTTTTGTATTGTTTCACCTAAGAGCGGAGGCAGTATTTTTGAAAGTGTTTTTTCTAAAACTGAGCTTTCATTCACTGCAGCCTCAACTTTATCAAGAGGAGCCTTCCCCTTTCTGAAACCTGCCACTTCGAGCGTCTCTCCGATTTCTTTTATAGCTTCTCGCCTTTTTTCTTCAACGACATTGTAAGGAATAGTGAAATTAATTTGGATACTTCCGTCATCAAATTTGGCGACCGTGGTAGAGCTACTCGGTTTTGTTTCTGATTTTTTAAGTGTCATATGGGAGTATTATAGCTGAAATTATTGAAAATTCATTGTAAATTGAAAATTATGATTTGGAAATTTCTGAATAAAGTGAGGTTTACCAATTCTTATTGGCCAAGCTATGCTTATCCTTTGTGTTGTGTTTTAAACTGGGCGGGATTGAATTTTAACTGCGGTGCAGGAGTTTTACTTCCACTAAAACGGCTGGTCCTAGCCACAAGACTACCCTTAAAATGATCGGGAGTTCTATATCCGGGACCAGCCTGATTTGGACCTGCTTTTTTCTTGATATAAGTTTTCATCTTTCGACTAGCTACGTTCGCTCAGGACAAGTTAATACTACCTAAAAGCTTGCGTAGATGTTTTATTATACTTTTGGATAGCCTTTAGTTCAACTTATTCTGAAGCAAGCTTGTGAAGAAACCAGGAGACTAAAGAAAGAACAATTGAGGCAATTGCCGCGGTAGTAAAGTTAGCGATATAAAATCCCGGAACAATACTACTGGCAAGCCAAAGAAGAAAGACATTAATAAGGAAAGCAGCAATCCCAAATGTTAATATTGAGATGGGGAGCGCAATAAGTTGTAATATCGGTTTTATAAAAGTGTTAATTACCCCGATCACAATTGCGGTAACCACAATTGCCCAGAAATCTTTAAAATCGAATCCAGGGATAAGGTAATCGACGATGTAGAGTGCTAGGATGCTGGTTGCAAGTCTTATTATAAGTTTCATTGATAATTTAATGATTACGTAAAAATGGAGCAAATGTCAAATATTGTACAGTATCAGGGTTTCGTTGACATCTGGTAGTTGGTTGTGACTACCTGTAAGTATCCAGTCTTCAACTGCCTGTTGTGGTGTTCT
>MGHI01000015.1 GCA_001793155.1 Candidatus Woesebacteria bacterium RIFCSPLOWO2_01_FULL_39_61 | reverse complement strand
TCCCATGTAAGTGCAATCTTTGTTAATTGATTCATGTCCACCTCCATTGTAACTAAAGGAAGTGGCGGATATTAAAGGTAAATACAACGCTAGTTTGACGTATTTAGATAAATTTTGTTACACTAAATCTCGCGGAACTTTATAACAGATTTCAAGAAAACCACGGGCGATAAGCCCGTGGATGAATTGAATTCTGATATGTCATCCTCCTTTAGAGGAAACCCCGCTCGTAAGAGCGGGGAGGATGTCATAAAGGAGTTATTTTTCAGGATTAAGGCGTGTGGTCCCGAGCGACTAAAAGGAGTCGAGGGAATACGAGGAGAGGGGTTTTGCGAAAATTTTGCAAAACGATCGGACTTAGCCTTTTAAGGGCTAAAGTATCAGCGGAAACCCTCAGGTTGCGGTTACCAACCTGGATGCGTCAATTAAAAGCGTTCGGAAACAAACGAAACAAAGTTGACGCTATGTAATTACTCCAATTTTTTCAAGATCCGCATTTTAGCTTAAGTATTTTAGCGTCTGCCTTAGCTATAGCTAAATTTAGGTTAATCCATATGTGTGGGATTTTCGGGTATATAGGTCGTAGAAAGAATTCAGCCCAAATTGTGTTCGACGGTATCAAGAGTCTCGAGTACCGTGGTTATGATAGTTGGGGCGTTGCGGTAGTTGCAGACAGTAAAATTTACATTAAGAAACGCAAAGGTAAAATTGGTGAAGCAAATATAGGTAACTTGCCGAAAGGCAACATTTCTATGGGGCATACTCGCTGGGCCACTCATGGCGGTGTGACAAATATTAATGCTCATCCACACAGTGACTGTTCAGGAAAAATAGCGGTTATTCATAACGGCATTTTCGAAAATTACGAAGCCAGCAAAGAAAAGTTAGTTAAAGAAGGTCATAAAATTATTTCCGAAACGGATACGGAAGTCCTGGCTCATCTGATTGAGTCTTGCGCAAAAAGGCTTCCCTTCACAAAAGCCGTAAATAAGGCATTTAATATGATGAATGGTTTAAATGCAATAATTGTACTTAATGCCGACGATAACAAGTTGGTAGCTATTCGTAATGGATCACCACTCGTTATCGGGTTCGGAAAGGGAGAAAACTTTCTGGCGAGTGACGCGGCGGCACTCCTCCCGCACACTAAGAAAGTCTATTTTTTGGGAGATTATGAGCTGGCGGAGATAAGTGCGGACGGGGTTATTTTTTCAGATGCAAAAAACGGAAAAAATTTTCAGCCGAAAATTCAGACCTTAAACTGGCAGGTCTCGCAAACTAAAAAGGGAAAATATCCAAATTTCATGGAAAAAGAGATTTACGAGCAGCCCGAAATTATTACCGACATTGCTGTGAATTCTCCCGCTCAAGCTAAAAGAATGGGTAGAATAATTAAAAAATCCTATGGAGCATATCTTGTCGGTTGTGGGAGTGCGTCGTATGTTTCGCTTGCCGGCAGTTACTTATTTGCCAAAATAGCGAAGCGTCATATAAATTGGGCAATAGGAAGCGAATTCGGATATCATTTGGATTTTTTGACACCTAAGAGTTTGGTAATTGCGATTTCTCAATCCGGGGAAACAATGGATATCCTTGAGTCGGTTAAAAAAGCCAAAGAAAGCGGCGCTAAAATATTCGCATTAGTAAACGTTTTGGGTTCAACTCTTTATCGTGAGGCAGACTACAAAATGCTGATAGGAGCGGGTCCGGAAAAGTCGGTTGCTTCGACAAAAGTTGTAACGGGTAAACTTGCTATTCTAACGCTTCTTGCATACTCAATTGCCGGAAATATTAAAAAAGGACAGGCGGTTGTAATGAAGGCCGCCAAATCTTCAAAGAAAGTACTCGAGCAGGAAAACATCGCCAGATTAAAGAAACTGGCAAGAAGGTTAAAGGGAACTGAAGATATTTATGTTATTGGGCGCGGTTTGTCTTACCCAGCGAGCCTGGAAACCGCAATGAAAATAAAAGAAATTACTTATATTCATGCTGAGGGTATGGCAGCCGGCGAGTTAAAACACGGACCTTTAGCCTTGGTTGAAAAAGGTACACCCTGTATTGCCTTTTTACCAGATGATGAAACTTATGGTGCAAACCTGGCCGGAGCGATGGAGATGAAAGCTCGAGGTGGTTACATCGTTGGAATATCTTATAAACCCCATGAACTTTTTGATAGTTATCTGCCGGTTGATGATGCCGAAGAAGCAACCATTATTCCGAATATTATAACCGGTCAGATGATTGCTTACTTACTGACAATTGAACTTGGACTTGACCCCGATATGCCAAGAAATCTGGCAAAATCTGTTACTGTAAAATAGAAGCTATTTCAGAACCTCGCTTTCAGCTTCGGTTTTAAGCGGCTCCGCCGAGTTTATAAGCAAAGCTTGGCCAAGTGAGACTTGGTAGCATCTCATTTCAACGTTTTGAAGTGAGCTGTAGCTTCATAAGAGATTCTCTGAAATTAACCGTACTATAAGATGTCACATTTGATGTATATACCCGTAAAGTTATATACTATATAGTATATAACCTAATACAATGGTTTTGGAAAGACAGAAAGAGGCTTACGAGGGGTGGTAATTTATAAACCCGAGGTTATTATGCTTCCTACTCCGGAGGAAGTTGACAAATATGCAGGCCAGATTATCGTTGATCAGGTTGACGGCAAACACGACTCAGTTTTAACTCCCGCTACAGGATCATCTCCCGTGGGACCTTACTCTTTCGCTATAGAAGCTCATAAAAAAGGATTGGACTTTAGCGGCGTGGTAACGACGAACCTGGATCAATATTGGGGTATAAATAGAACTCATCCTTTAAGTTATGAACGTGTTATGAAAGAGATTTTATTTGATTATATTAATATTCCCGAGTTACAACGTCATATTCCGAATAGCGAAGCCCCTGACCCATACGAGGAAGCAGCAAGATACGAGAGAGTTTTAAAAGAAACTGGTACTTCTGATTTGGTAATTCTTGGGATCGGGCCAAAGCTCACGTGTCATATCGCCTTTAACGGCCCAGGTTCGTCTTTATATTCAAGAACAAGATTAGTAGAAAATGATCAGGATACAATAGAAGCAAACGCACGATTTTGCGGCGGAGACAAAAGTCAGGTTCCTAAATATTCGATAACCCAGGGGGTTGCTAATATCTTGGAAGGCAGGAGAATAATTTTAATAGCAAAAGGATTCGGGAAAGCTCAGGGTATTCAGAGGTCTCTTGAAGGTTCGATAGGACCTGATGCTCCGGCTTCGTTTTTGAGACTACATCCTAATGTCACCTTCATAATTGACCAGGAGGCAGGAAGTCTTCTCAGCACTCTTTAAGATCACAACTTCTTTAGCACTATTTTATCACTTTCGATTAAAGCTTCCTTCTTCGCTTTTGACCATTTTTTTAACTGCCACTCACGTTTCATTGCACCTTTCCGGGTTAAATATTTTTCAGAATAAACTAATTCAAAAGATTTAAAATATCGAATATACTTTGCCGACTTTGAAGATTTATCTTTATGTTCCTTAATTCTTTTTTCAAGGTTATTTGTCTGACTTATATACAAAGTGTTGGAAGAAGTGCGGAGGATATAGACAAAATATTTCATTTGGAAAATTCCTTCGAACTGTTGTTCTCAGGATCTCGGCAACGCTTTGCCTTGAGCTGGCACTACCTGAGGATTTCCGAACGGCAAACTGGTCAGAAATAATCAAGTATCCTGAATTAGTTTATCAGCAGTCAGAACGATTATTAAATCAATGTCAGTTCAGCAACTAATTAAGAACAGATTTGTTATAATGGTGTAGTGGATAAGAAATCTTGGTTATTATTAGTTGTAAGTTCATCGGGGGACACCGGTTTAACTCCAATTCAGTTACAAAAATCACTTTTCATAATTGGTCAGTCGTTAAAGCTAAAAGACTTTTATGATTTCGTTCCATATAGTTACGGACCATTTGACAGTCAGATTTATATTGACGCAGAAACCTTGTCGTCTGAAAACCTGATAAATATGACCTATGAAAACAGCCACCGCTATCCTAAATATGAAATTTCATCAAGCGGTCTGGACAAAGTAAAAGAAATCAAAAAGCAAACTAAAGACGATGAAACTGAATTTGTATCAAAAACTGTGAACTTTGTTAAAAGTTTGAGTTTTAAGCAATTATTGAAGATAGTATATGAAGCCTACCCTGCCTACGCTGTCAATAGTATCTTCAGAGGTTAAAACAAATTATGACTTTAATTATCGGAATAGTATGTGAGGAGGGTGTTGTAGTGGCTGCAGACGGCGCTGCTACTTTGGGTAACTTGGGTTTATCAACTGTCAGGCAACAAGCAAAGAAACTCACAATTCTTCAGGACAAGATAATAATGGGTGTATCCGGTCCTGTTGGTCTTGGGCAAATCCTTTTAGGTGAAATGGATAAGATTTACTCCGAAAGTCTGTTAAGCAATAAAGAACCCCACGAAGCTATGAGCATAATAAGCGATAAATTTCGTGTTCATATCAACAAAGAATTGGAGGCTGCACAACGTGCTCAAGGTGTTGTGGGAATTGGTGGGACAGCCGGTATGAGTGCTATCTCTTTCTCTCTGGTTGCACTCCCTATTTCCAAAGAACCGTGCTTGTTTCAGTTTAATCAGCAAGGTGCACCGGAAAGAGCGAACGGAGATTTGCCATTTGTATCCATAGGAAGTGGTCAGCAAATTGCCGATCCTTTTTTGGCTTTTATAAGAAGGGTTTTGTGGAAAGGTCAGTCTCCCTCAATGGGTGAAGCCATATTTGCTGCCGTCTGGACACTAAACCACGCAATTGATACCAACCCTGGAGGTATAAGTGAACCCATAGAAGTAATGGTGTTAAGAAAACCGAATTCAGAGTGGGAAGCGGTTGAACTTACTGAAGACGAGTTAAAAGAACACAAAGAGACTGTAACTTATATGGAGAAACACATATCTGATTTTAATAAACCTACACCCGAATTGGTTAAAGATCTTCCAAAGATACCCAAAATAAAGAAGTAGCCGTTATTACAAGATTTTGTCGGATTTTTGTAAATTATGTTTTCCACAAAGTACCTGTATGTTTTTCGGATCAAGACTTGAACCGCCCTTTGAAAAGGGTATTAAGTGGTCAAAATGAAGGTTTTCCTTTGATCCACATTTAGCGCACTTTCCTTCGTCTCTTTCCCAAACTATTCTTTTAATTTCTGTTGGTATTCTTCGTGAGAATTCAAAGTCCTCATATTCTTCCTGGGAAAGACCTGTATGTGAAGAAACCGGTTCTAATACAAACTTAAAAGTTTTCCGGTTTTCTCTGTCGTTATGCTCATATTTTGCATCAGTTAAGTAAAAAAATCCTTTATCTGACCACACGTTGTTTTTAATTTTTTCATAAACCTTTATTTGTTCTGGTTTATTCCTTCTGCCTAATTTATAATCTTCCGCTATTTTGAAAAACTTGCCATTGTTTGTTCTTTTGCCAGTTTTCGTAAAAAATGGTTGATCGTGCTCTTTTGGTTGAGCCTTTTCTCTTTTACTAACATCTTCACCTTCGTAAAACAGCTTTTTATTTTCTGCGTCAAAGCCGTCATTGTATGGGGCGTCTGGGGATACCGACATTAAAAAAATTGAGTATTCTTTATCGCCAGGTCGGTAGTTCATACCTCGCTGTAAACTCATACCTTCTTTATTTGATAGTTCAGCGTGTGTGATTACAAAATCTTGTGTTTCCATAATTATTTAAGGGTAGTTTATCAGAAAAGTGAAGAGTATATGAACTATTCTTTCGCAAATTAGTTTCTACAAACACCAAGGTCACAAACAGTATCGCATATTCTAATAACGATACTAGTCTTCAACCCAAACCAAAGACTTCACCTTATTGTCCAAAAATTCTAAAGGGGGCGCCATAATTTCACGCCCGTATAATCCTGGGGTTGTCTGATTATATTTTGTTTTGGTTTCATTTTTATTAAGAGGACTTCTTGCGGGAGGATATTTTAGTAAATGCCAGTCTTTTTTAAATAACTTGTTCAATGCATCAATAACCCATTTAAGTTCTTTATTTTCGAAATCGCCGTCGATATCGCTGCACCTCTTTCGTAGTTTTATTAATTGGTGCGACCATTTATTTGACGCGAGCTCAGCTACTGTCAGGTCTTTTTGAGCCAACAAAAATGCTTTAAGATACAGTTCTATTGCAGTAAAGTACAATGTCTGTATTGAAATATGTCCTGGAGGTGGCGGAAGTTGGTCTGGGTTTATTTTTGGTTTATTTTGTAATAAATTCATTTCGTGGTTGTACAAAAACAAAAAAGTGTTTTTGAAATCCAACGCCCATAAATACCAGTAGCCTGGGTCTTCACTTCTGTCTACGTTTAAGTGGTCTATAAGTATGGTCATAATTTTATTACCATATAAGCCAACAATGGCAATTTTAGGTTCCTATTTAATACTGACAACTCAACGGTGCGCCATCGCACGCAATTCCGTCGTTATCCCTATCCCTTTCGGTGCAGCCACAAACATTTAGTTGATATTGAGCTTCTGCACAAGACGAAATTTGGGTGCAAGTTTTTTTGCAATTGCAGACATAACTTCCCGAACCACTTTGCTGCTGTGGTGCAGGCGCTTGTGTAGGAGCGGGAGTATTGCTTATAGTTGCAGGTTTGGTTGGTGCAAAGGTTATCGTTGGCTGGCTAGTAGCAGCGCCCTGAACGCCACAGGAAGCCCACAGACCACGGCTATTTTCCCTTGCCTCGCGCTCTGCTCCCCTAAATCGTTCTTGATACTTTACGTCCGGCGGATAACTTGACGCGTTTGCATAACCTTCTCTCACCAAAACATCATTTATCAGTAAATCTCCCATATACACATAGCGAAGCAGTCTGCCATACCGGTCCGTTTCCGAAACATCTTTCTCAAGCCCCACAATCTCATTTCCAACTAATTCTTTATTCTTTTCATAAGCCTCGCGGGCATAGCAATCTGCATTTTGTCCTAACTCAGGTGTGTCAATTCCTATGTAGCGAACACGCTGTCCTCCCTCAATTTCGATCGTGTCGCCGTCAATTACTCTTGCAACTTTAACCAGTAGAATATCCGGATTATTCGGCGCAGTGGTAGGTGTCCAAGTAGGAGTTGGTGATGGCGCAGTTAAACCCGATACCTTTTGGGTAATTTCAACTTCTGGCTCTTTATCTGGTGATGGTGATACCAAAGCTGCAACGTAAGCGCCTCCAAAAAAGAGTGTGATTAAACCCAAAACTCCTATGAGCGAATATCGGATTTTTTTATTACCAACTTTTTTATTTGCGAACCAAATTAGAAGTACGCCAATTGTAATTGGAAGAAAAAAGAGACCAAGAAGAGCTAAAAGAGGGTAACTAACAAAACGCCATTTGCCTGTAATAAATTTCTTCATTTTCATTTATAGTCTTAATGTTGGACATTGCATTATTATACCATCAAACCAGAGTGATTATGGGATAATAAAGCTATACCCACACAAACAAAAACATTTACGTTCAAATATGTGCGAAAATGTGCGATTTTGAACTACTTATTCAGCTTCAAAATTATCCGGAAATATCCTATTTTGCAAAAGTATAAATAACCTCAACATTATAAGAAAATATCAGAAATACAGAAAGTAAGACATATAATTTTAGGCACAAAAATATCTGATAATATCTGATTTTGCAAAAGTATGAGTTATCTCAAAATTATCAGAAATTATTGGAAAATATAGGAATTTGTTAACTTATGGAAGCAGGTAAATTTATTTGTCCAAAAGATATTCACTCAAAGGTTTTTCCAAGCACTCTTGTCTAAGTGTGGTTTTACTAGCTCTCATCTTCTTTTCCGAGATCGAATACTTCGTCTGACAATAACTTATTCTATATTGTTTGAGGTAAATAAATCCGGCAATTATAACTATAAACACAACGAGGCTAATTAGGACAAGTTTCTTAAACGAAGATATAGGAAGTGGAAACTTTGTAGGATTTTGTGTTTTTAGCGGCTCGCGAAAAAGAGTTTTGTTCTGCTTTGAATGTTTTAATGGCGAGCCATCAGGGTTTCTTACCACTATTTGTCCGGTCAGGTATGTAAAAAGAACGCCGCTATAAAGAAACTCTTTATCGCTCATTTTATGGAGTTTTTCAGCCAATATCTGACCTTCCCTTGCCCCCTCTTTGCTCTTGAAAAATATAGTTGGATAGCGAGGGTCGCACTTTGCCATTCGTTCTATTTGCAGGTATAAACCAAAGTGATCGCCGTTTAACACATAGTCGTTTTTTATCTTTTCGGAAAGACCTTCGACTTGCTCTTCTACGGGAATGTCTAATTTTCTCTTATAAAGCGCCTTAATCGCGTCTGCGGACTTATATTTATCCTTTTTGAATGTGTAGTAGCCCTCTTTGGTTCTATAAATCTTCATATCAATTTAAGTTTTTTTATTCCTACCTGCAATTCTAATCCCAAGAAGGTCTGCGATAAATAGAATAATTAAAGCTATCAGGGATGACCAAGAAATAATCTCTGTTAAGAAGCTAAACGGTGTTTTAAGTAAAATCTGGTTTGTTATAGCCACAACCAATGTGTAAAAAATTTTCTCCTTTGTGTTGAGATAAACGAAATAACCTGCCGCGAAAACTGTTAAAGACGAAAAAAGTAGTGAGGCAATAATACCACCCAAGCTTTCAGATACGTAGACGTTAAAGTCATAAATTATTAAAAACAGTACGATAAATCCAGCAAGCAATGAAATCCAGCTATTTGCGATTTTCTTAATCTCCATCTTAATTTGAGCGAATTATAACATAAATCCCACCATAGTAGTGCGTGGCTCAAAAGAGCGGGGTGTTGTGTAATCTAGTTAATGAAACCACAACAAATAGACAAAGTTTCTGAAAGGAGAAAGGAAAAGAAAAAGTTTGCCGGACACTTTGGCAGGCATTTAAGAAAGATACGAGAGCAAAAAGATATAAGCCAAGAAAATCTTTCATTAAAAGCCGGATATTACAGAACTTATGTCGGCAAAATTGAACAAGGTAAATACTCACCAAGTTTCCACACAGTATGGAGATTGGCCAACGCTCTGGGATATTCCTTAGCGGAGTTTTTGAAAGGTTTTTAATTTAGCCTGAAGACTTGCAGTGCTGCTAAAATTACCGTAATTGTTGTCAATATAAGAATAGCCCACTGCATTTTTGAATTTGATTTATTTATCCTCTTTACAGTAACTTCAAGACTGTCAATTTTGTTTGTAGTTTTACCCACTGCTTTGCTAACATCTTTTAGCTGATTTGTCGTTTTTTCCATTTCTTTTCCTACATCAGTCATAGCTTCAACAGCAGTCTTTATGTACTTATTGCCTGTGGCTATAAGGTCGTTCTGAAACCCGTTACCAGTATAAGCAGGGGTTAGGTCGTATTTTTTCATCTTCGCTATTATATTGATAAAGCACAAATTACTCAATAAAAGTGGTAAAATAGCTTCAAATTGAAATGGAAATAAAAACCGCAGATAACAGGTTTAATTTCACCTTTTGGTGGGTTCTGAATAAGATTAGGGATCTAATGCTTCCGGATAAGAAAGTAATTTCCTATCACTTTAACTTGGATATTACCCGAAAAAATCCGATTAGCTTCGGTGAGGAAGAAAGAGTTATCAAATTTCTGATAAGCAATAAGGTAATTAAAGAAGTAAAAAAGCCGGACATCTTTGAGTTAGGAGAAAAAGAAACTAAACACTACAAAGTATCAAAAATTTATCATTACGAGATAAAACGTAAATTTTGCGATCTGTATGATAAATACACACTCAAATTACTTCCTAAAAACGGAAACAGGTTGAAAAAATTAAAGAAGCAAATGTTAAACGATTTAATTGACAGCAAGCTTTCAGGTGAGTATGAAAAAAAGTTAATTTTAATTCTATCATTGGGTAGTAAAACCGCTTCGGAAATCAAAGACGAAACTGGTGTTGGAAATGTTTATCATCTTATTTCAAATGTAAAAAAGAAACTCAAGAATTCTCCTTTCAAGTTGGAAACTACTAAAAGTGGAACTTACAAAGAATATAAGAAATATCGCCTGGCAATTTCATAAACAAACACTCCAACTTAGCCTTGTAATAATTTTTTTCATTTGATATTCAATTTTTTTGTCACAACTTTTGGCCTCAAAAATACGTTTTTGTAAATTTAACATTTGATATCACTTCAATTTATTCTTCAAGAAGTTGAAATAAATATGGAGAGTAAATTCAAAACAAACGACATCTCGTTAGCTTCTTTTCTGCTCACACAGGGAGTTGACTTCATTGACATCATTGAGGAAGGTAATTCCCGTTTTGTCTTTCTTTTGTCTGATCCGGAGAAATGTGAACTACTCCGACGAGAGTATCTTAACGACGCTTCTGCCCCTGCTCAAAAACTTTTTTCCAAACGAGAAATGCTTATTTCACAAATAAAGCAATTTCAAAAATTTTAGTTTCGGCGTTCAAAAATAAAGATGAAAAGCAAATCAGATCACCGCGAAATTAGCGGACTATCAAAAGAAGATGAGGAGTGGTTGAATAATAACCTCACATTAAATGAAGTTAATAAAGTTAAACCAAAAGAGAGTGTTAGTGTTAATAGGAGTGTTAAAGATACTTATAAGCGACGAGTTAACAAAACGTTAAGTTTGAGTAAACGTGAGATTATTGAGCAGCTTAAACTTTGTGATTACCAAACACCGCCTAAATTTATTTCAAAACTACTCCAAAGGTTATTTGCAGGTTATGACACAAAAGAAGGACATTGGCTGTATATTGCTCAACATTGGAACCCCAGAGCGATTAACAGAGTTATTAACCTAATGACAAAACAGCACAGGCGAGGAGATGCTACTATTCTGAATTCAGCAGCTTACTTCACTTACCTCATTAAACGGCGAAAGCAAAGAAGAAATTTAACAAGTAGCAATGATACTCGTAAACAAAAATTATGAAACTGAAAGCAGAAACTATAAAAGAGTTAGGAGCTATATTGAAAGAAGAATTCAAATTAACTCTCAACGCAAACGATTTGGAGAAACTTGCATACTGTTTAGTTGGGTATTTCAATTTACTACAAAAAATTGATAATAGGCACGAAGTTCAGAAATAGTCCCGTCAGCCTTATTGCAATGGAAAATAAAATAAACAATAATCCAAATCAGATTAAAATGGAAAAGGCAATTTTATTTGCAAGGGTATCAACAAGAGAACAAGCGGAAGAAGGATATTCTTTACCAGCCCAAGAGAAACTATTGGAGGAATACGCTTCCAGAAATAACTTTCTTATTGTAAAAAGGTTTTCTGTTCCGGAGAGTGCAAGCGGAAAGCAGGAAAGGAAACTGTTCAACGAACTCCTTAAACACATTGATAAGAACAAAAAAGTAAAGATCGTGTTGTGCGAAAAGGTTGATAGAATCACCAGAAACTTCAATGACGCTGTAAGGCTTGATGAGTGGCTCAATAAAGATAACGAAAGACAGGTTCACTTTGTAAAACAAAACCTTATAATTCACAAAAACTCCCGTTCAAATGAGTTTTTTCAATGGGATATTTACCTTGCTCTTGCAAGACAATATAGCAATAATCTTTCAGAAGAAACTAAAAAAGGTCTTTACGAGAAAGCCGAGCAGGGTTGGTTTCCGGGCAACAAAAAAAGGGGTTATAAAACTATTGGCGACATAGGACAGAAGATTTGGGTAAAAGATGAAGATATTAGCGATCATAAGTTTATTGAAATAGCTTTTGTACTATACGATACCGGAAATTACACATTAAGAACGCTGGTAACGGAACTGATAAATCAGGGTTGGACTTCCAAAGGAAAGCCGGCTGTGTCTATTAGTGAACTTCACAGGTTGTTATCAGATCCTTTTTATTGTGGCGAATTTATATTTGGCGGTAAGCATTATAAAAAAGCAAAACACGAACCTCTGATCTCAAAAGAATTGTTTTATCGTGTGCAAGAGAGGCTACAAAGGAAGATTAAAGCCGGTAAATATAAGAAACATCTTTATTTATTCGGTGGTGGTCTGATAACTTGCGGAGAGTGTGGAAGAACTATCACTTTTGAGACACAAAAAGGACATTATTATGGTCGTTGTACAAAACACAACACCAATTGTTCCCAAAAGAAGTACGTCAGGGAAGAAAAAATTGATGAGCAGGTTAAGGATATTTTGGATAGCTTCAAAATTGATAATAAACGGATTCTTGAGTGGGTAAGGAAAGCACTCAAAGAAGTGAATAAAGACGAGAAAGATTATCACGCTGATATAATGCGCGAGCTTGATAATAAAAGACAGAAAATTGAAAAGACACTTGATCAGCTTTATGAAGATAGACTTGATGAGAAAATCTCTAAGGTTTTTTATACCCGAAATCAAGAAAAATGGGAAAAAGAACTTGATAACGTAATAAACGCTATTGAAAAGCACGCGCAGGCAAATGTAAATTATCAGAAACTTGGTATAAACATTTTTGAACTTTCCCAAAACGGGCGAGAAATCTACGAAAAGAAGGCTTTGGTTGAAGAAAAAAGAGAGTTACTCCAATTTGTATTTTCGAACCTTTATCTCAAGGACGGAAAGGTCAATTATACGGCACATAATGGCTTTGATGTAATAGCAAAGCGTGCCAAAGACTGCAATTGGCTGCGGGACAGGGATTTGAACCCCAATTTCCACGTCCAGAGCGTGGCGTGCTACCATTACACCATCCCGCATTGAGAAGTGTTACTATTTTACCTCAAAAGAAGCTTTTTTTGAAGCTAGCTGTTAGAATCTTCCGCTCAACACGAATGAGCGGCTTTGCTTCTAAAGGGAGATTATGTCTCTGCGTTCAATTCACCCGCGTAAAATTTAGCGGTTTTCTTGAATGCATAGTAGAATTGGGCAAGATGAAAATTATTTCCTGGAATGTTAACGGATTAAGATCAGTTTATAAGAAGGGATTTGTGGAATGGTTCTATAAGGCAGATCCGGATATTCTTTGCCTGCAGGAAATAAAAGCAAATGAGGATCAGCTTTCGTTTGAACTGACTTATCCTAAAGGCTATTTCCCATTTTTTAACTCGGCTGGTAAAAAGGGTTACGCGGGAGTTGCAGTTTATACAAAGCAAAAACCCCTCGAGGCAAGAAAAGTATTAGGATTAACTACTTTTGATTCGGAAGGAAGAATTTTAGAACTCGAATTTCCGGAATTTATTCTATTGAATCTTTATATTCCCCACGGTGGCAGAAATAAAGAAAAGTTAATTTATAAACTGGCGGTGTACGAATCCTTATTCAAAAAACTAAGTAGCATGTATACCAAGCAGATTGTCTTAACCGGGGATTTTAATATCGCCCATGAAGAAATTGACTTAGCCAGACCGAAAGATAACCTAAATAATATAATGTTTTCTCCGATTGAGAGAAAACAGATTGATAAGTTAGTCAGTTTGGGCTTTTCCGATACTTTCCGAAAAGTTAATAAAGAAGGAGGAAATTACTCCTGGTGGCCTTATAGGTTGGGTGCAAGACAAAGGAATTTAGGCTGGAGAATTGACTACGTTTTTACCTCAAAGGGCTTGGACAGTAAGTTAAAAGAAGCTTCTATAATGGCAAACGTTCAAGGATCTGATCACTGCCCCGTCGGCATAACTTTCTAAAAAAGTCCAACCTGTCTAGTCGGATCCTCCGGCGGATAAGAAAAATCGACCTCGACGCGCCTTAGAGTGTTCCATTTATCCTTAAAAAGTAAATGGCCATTTTTAAAAGCGAAATCGTAAATATCGCGTGTTATTAAAACGTCGGCTTCACAGTATTTTTGAAGTTTTTCCAGACTTTCCTTGTCACCTTTCTGCCAATAAAAGACTGCGTTTAAGCCGCTGTCTGTCTTTTCCCTGTCGAGTGTTTCTCTGGCCAGCGCATCGAGCGGTAAGCGTCTTCCGAATGCCTCTTTTACTTTCTGCATAATATCGAAGTGGGGTAGTTTTTGAAAAGGAAAATTAGAATATGGAGCGAGTGCGGGAACATCAAAACCGATTGAGTTATAGCCGATTATTCTGTCTGCTTCCTGGAAAATAGGCCACATGTGCTCAAAGTCTTCTTCCCAGAAACTTTGCATTTTTCCTTCGACTGGTTCGACTGAGCTCACCATGTTCGATTCGCCGAGGTTGATATCAATAGTTCTGGAATATACGGAAACAATTGATACTCCCAAATCTCCCGGGTCGTCTCCCTCGATATCTCCGAAAAGCTTTTTGGTTTCGACGTCAAAAAATACTTCCAAATACATAGTAAGGAATAATTATAGCAAGCAAGAAGCGAATCTCTTACAAGTAACGGTTGTCAATACACATCAATCCGTCGGGTGGATTGGGTTCGCACCTTTTACTTTATACTTCGCAAGCTTAAAAGAATTATAATAAATTTACTAATGGTCAAAGTAGAAATTAAAAAAGGAATATTAGCGATATCTTTGGGATCTGTACTTCTCGGAAGTATTGGGGTTTTTGTCAGAATGGCCGGTAATTATTTCGAGCCGATGACTCAATCTTTTGGAAGAATATTTTTTGCCTTTGTTTTCATATCGATCTTAAATCTGGCTACGGGTAAATTGAAAAATGAAACATTCGCAATTAAAAAATCCGATTTGCCTTATTTTTTCTTAAATGGAATTATAAGCTTTTCGGGAATGGCCGCAGCCTTTACATTGTCGGTTCTATATACGACGATCACAAACACATACTTTCTTTTGTATACTGCCCCTATTTTTGCGGCAATCTTAGGTTATGTTTTTCTGCGGGATAAAATAACCAAACAGATAGTTATAGCAATTATTTTAAGCGTTTTCGGACTTGTTTTCCTTTTTAATCCCAGTAGTCTCACGAGTAATCTAGTAGGAAATCTTTTTGGTCTTTTAACGGGGATGTTTTTCGGTGCATATTTTGTTATTACCAGTTTTTTAAGACAGCGCTATTCGGCTCCTACAATTACCTTTTGGACACAAGCCATCGGAGCCTTAGGTCTTTTTCCTCTAATTTTTATTTTTGATAGGACCATCAACTTAACCTATTCATTATCTGAATTGCTACCGGTGATTGCTGCCGGATTAATAGTTTTTGCTGGCTATATTCTACTAAATTATGGGCTAAAGAAAGTTAAAGCAAGCGTGGGAAGTATATTAAGTCTTTTTGAACCCTTAAGTTCAGTTGTTTATGGACTCCTCTTTTTTGCTGAGCTTCCTACCGGACAAACTTTAATCGGAGCTTCACTAATAATTGTAAGTATAGTTTACTTGACTATAAAGCAGAAGTAACTATATTGGTTTCAGGATTGCCCTGTCGAATCCAGATTTCTGCGTCTCCCTCGTTTCTTATGAAGCCGTGTGTATTTAAGTAGTGTTCGATTTTCCGTCCTACATACTCCCGTAGCTCTTGCGGGATTAGATGACCTTCTTTTGGCAGACAGTCAAACTCAATCGAAATTCCGCTATCGGCTTGTTGGGCAA